>JBJEQD010000098.1:0-7062 GCA_051881575.1 Acutalibacteraceae bacterium
ATACGCCGTAATATCAAATTTTCGGCATATTGTGTTCAACTCCCATCACCTTAACGGCGTCATCAATGATTCTTAGCATATCGTCAAAGCTTCCCGAAAGCCTCGCTTCAAATTTTGCCACGGTATCACTCCTTTAAAGAAATTAAAAAAGCCCGACAGCGGCGAAATTTTAAGGTTTCGTTTGCCGTCGGGCTTTTTAAGTCATTAATTATTCAGCCTCAAACATATCCTTGCCGAGACCGCAAACGGGGCATACAAAATCCTCGGGAACTTCTTCCCAGGGTGTGCCGGGAGCGATGCCGTTATCGGGATCGCCGATTTCGGGATCATAAACATAGCCGCAGGGGCAAACATACTTAGTCATTTTGAAACACTCCTTAAAATTATAAAATGATTTGAATGTCGAATGCACAGGATAAAACCGTTGTGTAATAAAACGGCATTCTTATATCAAATTTATTATATCATAGACAGCGAAAAAATACAACCCTTTCAACATGTTTATTTTGAAACTCTTTCCGAATAAAAACCATTTTATTGTTGATAAACATGTATATGTGTGATAAAATTAAAATCAGACAGCCGAACAACAGAATTCCGTTGAATAAAACCGAAAATCCGGTCGTTATTCTGTCGGAATAAGGGCTGAAAACATGTGCGGCATTCAAAGGGAGGAAAGCGTATGAAAAAATATATGAGTATCAAGGAAATCCTCGCCTATTCGTTAGGCCTTTTCGGGTTTCAGGCAATCGTAGGTCTGCTGAACTCTTATCAGGCAGAGTTTTACGGTTCAATTCTCGGCGCAGACATAGCGGCAGTCGGCGTCATTATTCTTGTGGCAAAGATTGTATCTGCAATCTTTGACCCCATCATAGGCAACAGGATTGAAGGCACAAACGGTAAGCTCGGCAAATTCAAGCCTTTCATTCTTATTTCAATCCCCATTCTCCTCGTTTTCTCGGCTTTGATTTTTGCTGACTTCGGTTTTCTTCATCACACGGAAACAATTGACGGCGTAGCAAAGCCCGTTGCATACAATTACACATACATATATATCTTTATCACATCGCTTATATGGTGTCTCGGCATGACGCTTGCGGATGTTCCGACCCAGGGAATTGCGGCGGTGCTTACGCCGAACCCGGAGGAGAGAACAAATGTGGTATCAATCGCCAACACAGCCAAGCAGATTGGCTTCTCCGCTTGCTGCGTAATCGTTCCGATAATCTGTCTTATTGTTCCCGGAGGCTCAAAGGTTATCGTAAAAAGCGGTGAAACTGATTCGCCCATGATAGCGGGTGAATATCTCGGCACGGGTATCCTGACGGCAATTTTCGGCTGTGTTCTCATGGCTCTTATCGTTTTGTGGAGCAAGGAAAGAGTGCCCTATACTGCGGGAGAAAAAAACACGGCAAAGGATATGCTTGACGCAATCAAGGGCAACAAACCTCTGATTCTTGTCATTGTTTCGTATTTTCTCGGTTTTGGCCGTCAGATGGCAATGGGTATTCAGGTTCAGGCGGCTTACGCCCTTATCGGAAGCCAGAATCTCGTTCTTATCCTCGGCATCACAACCGCCGTCGGTTCGATGATTTCAATGGCAATCACTCCCGTCCTTATCAAAAAGCTCGGCGAAAAGGTTACATACCTTGCTCTTTCGATTTACGGCTTTGTGATTTCAATTGTCGCCTATCTTGTTTATGCATACACTTCCGCTCCGCAGATTGTTATGTATATTTTCCTCTTCCTCATCGGCCTTCAGTTCAGCGCAGTTACGCTTATGCCAATGATTATGGTTGCCGACTGCGTTGACTACTATGAATACGAAACGGGCAAGAGAAAGGAAGGCCCCGTTTATGCGCTCCTTTCGCTGACAATCAAGGTTTGCCTTGCTCTCGGAACGGCTCTCGGACTTATCTTTGTCGGCAAATCGGGATATAACGACGCAATCAGCGCTGCGGGCGGAGCGGCAGAGGTTATATTCTCAACGGATACAAAGAATATGATTTTCTTTGCATACACGGCAATGCCCGGCATCCTTGCTCTCCTTTCGGCGATTCCCATGTTCAGGTATGACCTTTACGGCGAAAAGAAAAAGATGATATCGGAAGAACTTCAAAAGCGCAGAACTGCGGCAGGCGCAGAGAAATAAAAAACTATAAAAAAACGGGCAGTTGCTCTTCGTTTAACCGATGAGCGACTGCCTCTTATAGTTTGTTATTTAATTAACCGAAATATCTCTCAAGAAGACCCTTGAATGCCTTGCCGTGTCTTGCTTCGTCTCTTGCCATCTCGTGAACGGTGTCATGGATAGCGTCAAGACCCTGCTCCTTAGCCATCTTTGCAAGAGCGGTTTTGCCTGCTGTTGCGCCGTTCTCGGCTTCAACTCTCATCTCGAGATTCTTCTTTGTGCTGTCGGTAACAACTTCGCCGAGAAGCTCTGCAAACTTAGCGGCATGCTCTGCCTCTTCGTAAGCAGCCTTTTCCCAATAGAGACCGATTTCGGGATAGCCCTCTCTGTGAGCAACTCTTGCCATTGCAAGATACATGCCGACCTCTGAGCACTCGCCGTTGAAGTTAGCTCTGAGACCTTCAATGATTTCTTCGCTTACGCCCTTGGCAACGCCGACAACATGCTCGGCAGCCCAAGACATTTCGTCAGCCTTCTGCTCAACGAACTTTGAAGCGGGAACGCCGCACTGGGGGCACTTTTCGGGAGCTGATTCGCCCTCGTAAACATAACCGCAAACTGTGCAAACAAACTTTTTCATGGTAAATTCCTCCATTGATATATAATTTTTTATATTTGCCTTATTTATGCTTTATCCGACCTGCTTTGAGCAAGCGGAACAATAGCCTTTAAAAATAACCGTGTGGGAAACGATTTTTCCGTCAAAATTCAGGGCTGCTTTTTCGCAAAGTCCGTCATCATTCATGGAAATATCAAAAACGCCTCCGCATGAAAGGCAGACAAGGTGATAATGCGGCAAAATGTTGCCGTCATACCGTGCCGTGCCGCCCGAACCGATGCGGATTATTTTTCCGTCGGTTTCAAGCTGAGAAAGGTTGCGGTAAACCGTTGCAAGACTGATTGAGGGGTATTCGCTTTTAATTGAAAAGAAAATGTCCTCAGCGGTGGGATGATCGCAGCGTTGGCAGAGATTTGCATAAACAGCGTCTCTCCGGCGGCTGTGTCTTACCATTTCCGTAGCCTCCTTAGCACTAATGATAATCGTTATCATTATTATATAGTTTAAAAATGCCGTTGTCAAGGGATTATTTTAAATTTTTTATGAACAAATCGGTAATTTTGTTATTGATAAAAGACTTTTGTGTTTGACATTATCTTCCTGTTATATTACAATAAAAGCATTGAATTTCAAGGAGGAATTGCGCCTGTGAAGAAAAAACATGGTGACAAAAATAAGCTGACCGTTTTGGAAATAGCGTCTTATTCTCTCGGCTCTCTCGGCAGGGAGGTCGGTAACAGCTGCGTTAATTCGTTTTTGCTTGTTTATCTGTGCATCTATATGCACCTGAATCCGCTCTATATGACAGTTGCTTTTGTGCTTGCAAAGCTCTGGGACGCCATTAATGACCCGATGCTTGCAACCCTCGTCAACAACTGCAAAAAGAGCCGTTTCGGCAGATACCGCCCGTGGATTCTCGGCGGAGCGATTGCAAATGCGGTGACGCTTGTTTTGCTGTTTTATCCTATCAGCGCTCCGAGCGAAGGAATCAGATATGTTTATTACATAACAATGTATGTCCTTTGGGGAATGAGTTTCACGGTGCTCGATGTTCCGTTCTGGTCAATGCTTCCGACTATCGCCAACACCACGGACGAGCGCAACAGAGCAAGCTCTTTCGTCAGACTTATCGGCGGATTCGGCGGATTCACGATGAATTCAATCGGCACCTCGGTCATTCTGCCGATATTTGCTTCAAAGGGTATAGAGAAGGCTTATCTCATTCTCGGAATGGTTGCTTCTGCAATGCTGATAGCTTTCGTCAGCTTTACCGTTATCGGAAACCGTGAAAAATATGAGGTTCCGCACAGCCGCATCGGTTTTAAAACAATCACGGATCTTTTTAAAACCAACGATCAGCTTCGTGCTTATTCCCTTTCTTATGTCTTATATCAGACGGGCAGCACAATTGCGATAAGCCAGATTTTGTATTTATATGTATTTTGCTATGAAAACGGCGCAAATTATCTGAACAGCACTTACAGCTACACGCTGTTCTGGATTATTGCCTGCACGGGTCAGGGAATTGCGATGTTTTTTTACAGCTGGATAACAAAGAAGATTCCCCGTGAAAAAATTTACGGCGTAGCATATATCCTTCAGATTTTCAGCCTTATTTTGCTGTTTTCTATTTTCTTTGTCTTAAAGCCCGGGAAAGAATATCATCTTATCAATTCGGTGCTTGTTGCTCTTTCGGGTTCGTGTATGATGCTTGCCAACGGAATGAATCAAATAGGTTCAACCGTTATGATTGCCGATGTTGTCGATTACGGCGAGTGGAAAACGGGTATAAGGGGAGACAGCGTTATTTTCAGCGTTCAGACGCTTCTGACGAAGTTTGCGGGGGCAATTTCCATGCTTATTCTCGGGCTCGGCATTTCCGTTGCCGGTCTGCCCAATATCAGAGAATACTATGACCCCGTGCTTGAACAAAGCGTTCAGCAGTTTGTTGATTCAAGCGGAAATATTGTTGACGCAACAGCAATGATAAACGGCGACGCACTCCTTATTCTCAGGGTGTTTATGTTCCTGATTCCCATTCCTCTCTGTGTTTTAGGTTTGTTTATTTATAAAAAGAAATATTGGCTTTACGGAGAAAAATATCAAAAAATCAAGGCGGAAATTGATGAACGCCGTGCCGCCGTTTCAAAGTGAAAATATATGCCGGGCAGAAAAATTTGCCCGGCATTTGCTTTTTTTATTGACTTTTGACCCGAATATGGTATACTAAAACAAGTAACGATAGAGAGGATTTGACCATGAGCTTTACTGTTAAAGGCTGTTATATTTTCGGGCAGGGCGCTCCTGCCGATTTGATTGTTTCGGGCGGCGTTATCGGCGGCGCTTCGGACGCTGTTTTTCAATTTAATAATTGTGTTGTTTTTCCCGGCTTTATTGATGTGCATGTTCATCTCAGAGAGCCGGGTTTTTCATATAAAGAAACGGTAAAATCCGGTTCGCTTGCCGCCGCAAGAGGCGGTTACACGGCAGTTTGCTCAATGCCGAACCTGAAGCCCGTTCCCGATACGCTTCAAAATCTTGAAGCTCAGCTTGAAATAATAAAGAAAGATGCGGCAATCAATGTGTTGCCCTACGGCTCAATAACAAAGGGCGAGCAGGGCGGCGAGCTTTCCGACATGGAGGCCATGGCGCCGTTCGTCTGCGCTTTTTCGGATGACGGCAGGGGAGTTCAGAGCGAAGAAATGATGAAAGCCGCCATGCTCAAGGCAAAATCGCTCGGCAAGATGATCGTTGCCCATTGCGAGGATAATTCGCTCCTGAACGGCGGATATATTCATCTCGGCAAATATGCGGCGGCGCACGGCCACAGAGGGATTTGCTCCGAAAGCGAGTGGAAACCGATTGAGCGTGATCTGAAGCTTGCCGCTCAGACGGGCTGTGCCTATCATGTCTGCCACATTTCAACCAAAGAGAGCGTTGAGCTTATCAGAAAAGCAAAGGCGGCGGGCGTTGATGTCACATGCGAAACAGCCCCGCATTATCTTCTGCTCAGCGATAAGGATTTGCAGGAGGACGGCAGATTCAAAATGAATCCTCCGCTCCGTGACGAGAGCGACAGAGAAGCCCTGATTGAGGGAATCTGCGACGGAACGATTGATATGATAGCAACCGACCACGCTCCTCATTCTGCGGAAGAAAAATCACGGGGTCTTGAAAAGAGCCTTATGGGAATTGTCGGAATCGAAACCGCATTTCCGCTTCTTTACACTTATCTTGTCAAAAAGAATATTATCACTCTTGAAAAGCTCGTTGAGCTTATGAGCGTCAATCCGTCGGAGCGCTTCGGTATTGAAAGAAGCCCCGAAAGCTTCACGGTGTTTGATCTTGATAAAAAATATACCGTTGACCCTGCCGATTTTATTTCGCAGGGAAAAGCCACGCCGTTTGAGGGCTTCGAGGTTTTCGGAGAATGTAAAATGACGGTTTGCAACGGCTCAATTGCATGGAGAAAGGATTGAGAGAATGTTCAGAGGAATATATAAAATCATTTCCAATAAGCCGCTGACCAAGGATGTTTTTGAAATGATACTTTCAGGCGATACCTCGGCGATAACCGCCCCGGGTCAGTTCATAAACATCAAGCTTGACGGCTTTTATCTGCGCAGACCAATTTCAATCTGCGATTATGACAATAATACCGTTACGATATTATATAAGGTTGTCGGCGGCGGAACCGAAGCCATGTCACGCCTTGAAAGCGGTGCGGAGCTTGATATTCTCTGCGGTCTCGGCAACGGCTTTGACGCTTCCAAAAGCGGCGAAAAGCCCGTGCTTATCGGCGGCGGAGTCGGCGTTCCTCCGCTCTATAATCTCTGCAAAAAGCTGATTGAGAGCGGCAAAAAGGTGACGGTTATCCTCGGTTTCAACACCGAAAGCGAGATTTTCTATAAAGAAAAATTTGAGGCTCTCGGAGCCGAGGTTTATGTTTCAACCGCTGACGGTTCAAGCGGAGTTAAGGGTTTTGTAACCGATGTTCTGAAAAATATTGAATATGATTACTTTTTCACCTGCGGCCCGATGCCGATGTTCAGAGCAATTGAAAAAATCGCTTCTTCAAGCGGTCAGTACAGCTTTGAGGAAAGAATGGGCTGCGGCTTCGGAGCGTGCATGGGCTGCTCATGCAAAACAAAATACGGCAACAAAAGAATTTGCAGGGACGGCCCCGTGCTTGAAAGGGAGGAGATCATATGGTGAACACAAAGGTTACGCTCTGCGGAATCGAGCTTGATAATCCCGTTATCCCCGCATCGGGAACATTCGGCTTCGGCTATGAGTTTGCGGAGCTTTACGA
>JBJEQD010000099.1:0-32106 GCA_051881575.1 Acutalibacteraceae bacterium
ATCATTTTCAAGGCAACAAATGTTGACGGCGTTTATGACAAGGATCCCAACAAGTTCCCCGACGCCGTAAAATACGATGTTGTCACCCACAGCGAGGTTCTTGAAAAGGACTTAAAGGTCATGGATTCAACGGCAGCTTCACTTTGCCGTGATAATAACATTCCGATTCTCGTTTTCAATCTTGAAGACCCGCAGAACATAGTCAAAGCGGTTCTCGGCGAAAATATCGGAACAATAGTCAAGGAGGGTTAACCCTATGGAAAAAGTTTTTGCAGCAGCAGAAGAAAAAATGGGCAAGACCGTGAGCGTTCTCAGCTCAGAATATGCAGCAATCAGAGCCGGCAGAGCCAATGCCTCGGTTCTCGATAAAATTAAAGTTGATTATTACGGAACTCCCACTCCCATTAATCAGATGGCGGCGGTTTCCGTTGCCGAAGCAAGAATTCTGACAATTCAGCCTTGGGATACCTCAACGCTTCACGCAATCGAAAAGGCAATTCAGACTTCTGATATCGGCATCAATCCTCAGAATGACGGCAGAATTATCCGCCTTGTATTCCCTCAGCTTACCGAAGAGCGCCGCAAGGAGCTTTGCAAGGATGTTAAGAATATGGCTGAGGATGCAAGAATCGCCGTTCGTTCAATAAGAAGAGACTGCATTGATAAGGTCAAGAAGATGGAAAAGGCTTCCGAAATAACGGAAGACGACCTTAAAATTGCAGAAAAGAAAATTCAGGACAAAACCGATAAATTCATCAAGGATATCGACAAGCTTTCGGCTGAAAAAGAAAAGGATATCATGGAAATCTGAAAAATTGCAGGGGAGGCAGCCTTATGCGCCGCCTCCCCCGCATGGCATTAAAATTTAAAGGAGAACGGCGGCTGAAATGACAAAGGAAAACCTTGAAAACATAAATCTGCCCCGACATATCGGCATTATCATGGACGGTAACGGCAGATGGGCTAAGCAAAGGGGACTCAAGAGGAGCGAAGGCCACAAAGCGGGAGCGAAAGTTTTTCGCAATATCTGCAATTATGCTGAGGATATCGGCATTGAGTGCCTGACATTTTATGCTTTCTCAACCGAGAATTGGAAGCGGCCGGCAGAAGAGATTAACGCAATAATGAATCTCTTCAGAGATTATCTCATGGAAGCGCAGGAAAAAGAGGAAGAAAATGAAGAAAAAGGGATGCGTATCCGATATATCGGAGAGCGCAGCGGTTTGCCCGAAGATATAGTCGGCATGATTGAGCAGCTTGAAAGCCTCTCTGCCGATAAGCATAAAATAACCGTTAACCTTGCCGTCAATTACGGCGGCAGAGACGAAATACTTCATGCAGTCAAAAAAATTGCAAAAAGGGTTGAAGCAGGCGAGCTTAAACCCGAGGATATAACACAGGAAGATATAGACGGCAATCTGTTCACCGCAGGTCTGCCCGATCCGGATTTAATTATCAGACCGAGCGGGGAATACCGTCTTTCCAATTTCCTTATCTGGCAGTCGGCTTATTCGGAATTTTGGTTTTCAAACATTCTGTGGCCCGACTTTACACCCGATGATCTGGATAAGGCGATTATAGATTACGGCAAAAGAAACAGGCGTTTCGGCGGAGTGTGATAATCCGACCGAGCAGAAAATTAACGGCAGGGAGGCGATTTAAAAAATTCGTATATCAAAAAATATAATTCAGATTGAGAGTGAAAAAATATGAAAGTCAGAATAATAACGGGAGTTATCTCCTCTCTGTTTGTTATAACCTTGCTTGTTTTTACCGGTCTCGGTTTTTCGGGGCCGATGGGCGTTGCGGTTTCGGCATTTTCGGTAATCGCCGCCTATGAAATGATGCGTGTTTCAAAGTGCAAAAACAAGCTGATGACCGTTTGCTCAATGATTTTTGCGGGATTGGTTCCTTTCTATGCCGATTTCGGGCTTAAAAAGTATATCCCCATTCCTGCGAGCGTTTTAATAATCTGCTATGTGATTGTAATGCTGATAATAATGCTCAAATATTATGACATAACGAAGTTTGAGCACACAACGCTTGCTCTGTTCGGCTCAATCGCAGTTCCCTGCTCTCTGAGCCTGATTTTTGAGGTCAGAAACCTCAGCATTGAATTTCCTCAGTATTTCCAGCGTTCACATTGCGTATTCTTCATTCTTTGCGCAATGTATGCGGCGTGGCTCAGCGACACTTTTGCATATTTCATCGGCAGCAAATTCGGCAAGCGTAAGCTTGCTCCCAAAATCAGCCCCAAGAAATCGGTTGAGGGTGCCATAGCGGGAGTTGTCGGAACAACCGTTGTTGCCGTTATCACATATTTCATCTGCGATCATTTCTATTTCAGACTTGACACGGTTAATGTCTGGATGGTTATCTTCTCAATGCTGTTCCTGACGGTTCTCGGCATGTGCGGCGACCTATCAGCCTCGGTTATCAAGAGGAACTACGGCGAAAAGGATTTCGGAAATCTTTTCCCCGGACACGGAGGAGTGCTTGACAGAATCGACAGCTTCCTTTTCACAATGCCGGGCATGTATGTGATTCTTCAAATCGGCATTGCTGTTGCAGGAAAATAAAATAATCAAGGGACTTGATGATTAATGGCAAAAACGCTCTCCGTTCTCGGTTCAACGGGTTCTATCGGAGTTCAGGCGCTTGAGGTTGCTCAGCTTTCGGGCTATGAGATAACGGCGCTGACCGCAAACCGAAGCACGGATATTCTTGAGGAGCAGATAAGGAAATTTCATCCCCGTTTTGCGGCGGTTGCCGATGAAAATGCGGCTTCGGATTTGAAAACAAAGGTTGCCGACACCGAAACCAAGGTGCTCTCGGGCGCAAAGGGCGTTGAGGAGTGTGCGGCATGCGGAGCGGATGTTGTTCTTAACAGCATTGTCGGCATTGTGGGGCTTGCCCCGACCCTTGCGGCAATTGATGCAGGCAGTAAAATTGCGCTTGCCAACAAAGAAACTCTTGTTGCGGGCGGAAAGCTCGTTATCGGCGCTGCGGCAGAAAAGGGAGTTCCGATTTTGCCTGTTGACAGCGAGCATTCGGCGATTTTTCAGTCGATGCAGGGCTGCCAAGATAAAAAACAGATAAAAAGACTGATTTTAACTGCTTCGGGCGGTCCGTTTTTCGGCAAAACACGCAGAGAGCTTGAAAATGTAACCCCCGAGCAGGCTCTCAGGCATCCGAATTGGAGCATGGGCGCAAAAATAACCATCGATTCCGCTACAATGATGAACAAGGGGCTGGAGCTTATCGAAGCGGCATGGCTTTTCGGAGTTAAAGCGGCGGATATCGATATTCTTGTTCACAGGCAGAGCATAGTTCATTCTCTTGTGGAATATATCGACAATTCGGTTATCGCTCAGCTCGGCGTGCCCGATATGAGAATTCCGATTCAGTATGCTCTGACCTATCCCGACAGGGCTGAAAGCCCTGTCAGTCAGCTTGACCTTGCGAAGGCGGCGGCGCTGACCTTTGAACAGCCGGATTATGAAACCTTCGGCTGTATAAATCTTTGCAGGACTGCTTTTGAAAAGGGCGGGCTTTACCCTGCGGCAGTAAATGCGGCAAACGAGAAAGCCAACGAGCTTTTCAGAAGCGGCAAAATCGGATTCCTTGATATTGAGAGGGCTGTTGAGGCGGCGTTTGATTGCGTCGGTAATGTTTCGGATTATACGCTTGAACAGGTTTTTGAAACCGACAGAGCAGTCAGAGCCGAAACGGAAAGGTTGTTCTTATGAAGATAATTTCATTAATCAGCGTCGGAGCTGTTTGGGGAAAGATTTGGCCGATACTTTTGGGAATACTGTTTTTCGGCTTTATAATTATTTTCCATGAGCTCGGTCATTTCATTTTTGCAAAGCTGTTTAAGGTTCAGGTTAACGAATTTTCAATCGGAATGGGCCCCTGCCTTTTCAGAAAAAGAAAGGGTGAAACCAAATATTGCCTGAGACTTTTTCCGATAGGCGGCTATGTCAGCATGGAGGGCGAGGATGAGGACAGCGACAATGAAAGAGCCTTCTGCAACAAGCCTGCATGGCAGCGTTTTATTATCATTGCGGCAGGCGGAATAATCAATGTTATCATGGGCATTATCATTGTTTCGATAATGCTCAGTCAGAGCGACCTTATCGGCACGCCGCAGATTCATTCGTTTGATGAAGCCGCAGTCAGCAACAGCTACGGGCTTCAGGTCAAGGATAAAATAAAGAAAATTAACGGAAAACGGGTTTTCTCAGATCAGGATATCGGATATCTGATGTCAAGAGACGGCGACGGAGCCATTGATTTTGTGGTTGAAAGAGACGGAGCTTTAACCGAACTTGACGGCGTTAAGTTTCAGACCGTAGATAAAGACGGCAAGCTCACAATAATCTATGATTTTATTCTTGTCGGAGTTGAACCGAACTTTTTGAATGTTGTCAAAAACTCATTCTGCGAATCGATGTCAATAGCGAGAATAGTATGGCTGAGCCTGAGCGACCTTTTGACGGGTCAATACGGCCTTAGCGATATTTCGGGGCCGATAGGAATTGTTACCAACATTGCCGACATGGCTCAGACGGCAACTCAAAAGATGGACTATACCGTTCTTTTGTGGTTCCTGGCTGTGATAGCGATAAATGTCGGGCTTTTCAACCTTCTTCCCGTTCCCGCTCTTGACGGCGGCAGACTTTTCTTCCTGCTTATCGAAATAGTGTTCAGAAAGCCTGTTCCGAGAAAATACGAGGGCTGGGTTCACGCTGTCGGTCTGTTTTTGCTTTTGGCGCTGATGGCAGTTGTGTCGTTCAGCGATATAATTAATCTTATCAAGAATTAGAGCCGGAGGCTTAATATATGGAAAGACGAAAGAGCAGACGGGTCAAGGTCGGAGGCTTATTTATCGGCGGCGGTGAGAGAATAACCGTTCAGTCGATGCTGAACCGACCCGCTTCGGATATTGAGGGCAGCGTCAGGCAGGCGGTCGAGCTTGAAAAGGCAGGCTGTGATATAATCAGAGCCGCCGTGCCCGATATGGCGGCGGTGAAGCTTATCGAAAAGCTGAAAGAAAATCTGACCGTTCCCGTTGTTGCGGATATCCATTTTGATTACCGCCTTGCGCTTGAAAGCCTTGAAGCGGGGGTTGACAAAATAAGAATCAATCCCGGCAACATCGGCTCAATGGACAGAATCAGAGCCGTTGCCTGCGCCTGCAAAGCAAGGCAGGTGCCGATTCGCATCGGCGTAAATTCGGGTTCGCTTGAGAAAGAACTCCTTGCAAAATACGGTTCACCCTGCGCCGAAGCATTGGCAGAGAGCGCAATGAATCACGCCGCCCTGCTTGAAAAATGCGATTTTAACGATATTGTGATTTCAATAAAATCATCGGATGTTAAGACGATGATAAAGGCATACCGCCTTGTTGCGGAAAGATGCGATTATCCGCTTCATCTCGGAGTTACCGAAGCGGGCACTCATAACATGGCGCTGATTAAATCGTCAATCGGAATCGGAAACCTTTTGCTTGACGGAATCGGCGACACCATAAGAGTTTCAATGACCGATGACCCCGTTAATGAGGTTTCGGCGGCGTTCGGTATTCTCAAATCAATCGGTCTGAAAAACGATTGCCCCGATATAGTCTCTTGCCCGACCTGCGGCAGAACCAAAATAAACCTTATTGCTCTTGCAAACGAGGTTGAAACAAGGCTTTCTGGCTGTAAAAAGAATATTAAGGTTGCGGTTATGGGCTGTGCGGTCAACGGGCCGGGAGAAGCCAGAGAGGCAGATATCGGCATTGCAGGAGGAGACGGCTGTGCTCTTATTTTCAAAAAGGGCGAAATAGTCTGTAAGGTCAGCGAAAATGAGGCGGTTGACAGGCTTATGGAGGAAATTGAACGCCTGCCCGATTAATCCGCCGATAAAGTGAGGAAAAATGCAGAATAATATATTGGATTTTATAGGTGAATACATCAATGAGGGGCTGCGGGAAATTCTTTCCGGCGGCCTTGTTGAACATATAAATCTTGATGAAGAAAACATGAAGCTCAGAATAACCGCCGCATTTGACCGTTATGTTGAGGATAAACACATAATTCTCGCTCAGAACGAGGTTAAAAAAGCTTTGGGGCTTAACAAGGTTACGGTTATCCCTCATTATCCTGCTGACGCCCTCGGAGAGCGGTGCGTTCCTCAGCTCATCAGAGCGTTAAAGGAAAATATTGCAACTGCCAACGGATTTTTGGAGAATTCAAAGTTCACCTTTTCCGAGGATTTGCTTTCGGTGACCGTATTTAACGGTGCGGATATTCTGAATGAATCCGGGGCAAAGGAGTTCCTTACAAAATATATCCGTGAGTGCTTCGGCGTTAATATCGCCGTTGAAATCAAAGGCGAGGGCTCGGCAAAGCTCGATTCGCCCGAATATGTTCAGATGCAGACGCAGGGAGTCAAAATTGAAGTTCCCGTCGCCGACGAGCCGAAAAAGCCCAAGGCGAAGCGCAGGGAATATGACGATTTGCCGATATCCCTGACAAATGCAAAGGTTATCTATGGCAGCAAAATCAAATCAAAGCCCGTTCCGCTCAGCGGCGTTACGATTGAGGACGGAAATGTTACCGTCTGGGGCAGAATTTTTTCGCTCGATATGCGTGACACGAGAGACGGCAAGAGAAAGATTATCAATTTCAACATTACCGATAAGACAAATTCATACACCGTCAAGATATTTGAAGCGGTGCAGAACTGCGAGATGCTTGTTGAAAATCTTGCTAAAGATAAGACCGTTATGCTCAGAGGTCATGTTGAGTATGACGACTACATAAAAACATACTGCATAAAAGCAAATTCCGTCATGCTGATTGACGAGCTTGAGGTTGAGGATACCGCCGAAGAAAAGCGTGTTGAGCTTCATATGCACACAAGCATGTCGGCAATGGACGGCATGACAAGCGCAAAGGATCTTGTTTCAAGGGCGGCAAAATGGGGTCACAAGGCTGTGGCGATAACAGACCACGGCGTTGTTCAGGCGTTCCCCGAGGCTGCGGCGGCTGCAAAGAAAAACGGAATCAAGGTTATCTACGGCATGGAGGGCTATTTTGTCGATGATTCCGTCAAAATCGTTACGGGCAAGTCGGATATGCCGCTTGACGGCACTTTTATCGTTTTCGATGTTGAAACAACGGGTCTGAGAACCGACAGAGTCCGCCTGACGGAAATCGGAGCGGTGAAATACGAAAACGGCGCAGAAAGGTCGAGATTTCAGACCTTTGTTAACCCCGAAATGCCGATTCCGCCCAAAATCACGGAGCTTACGGGCATAACGAATGCGATGGTTGCTTCCGCTCCCAAGGAGGGCGAGGCTGTCAGAAAATTCTTTGAATTCTGCGGCGACGGCGTGCTTGTTGCCCACAACGCAAGCTTTGACACCAATGTTATCAGATATGCCTGCCAAAGAAACGGCATTGAATATAACTATTCTCATATTGACACCCTCGTTATGGCTCAGAGCCTTGTTGACGGCATAAAGAATTATAAGCTTGATTCGCTTTCAAATCATTTCAAGCTTCCGAAATTTGACCATCACAGGGCGGACGAGGATGCAGGCGCACTTGCAAAAATCTTTGAAAAGCTTATTGAGCTTTGCGCCGAAAAGGGCGTTGAACGGGTGTCGGAAATTGACGAAAAGATAAAGCCGAATCCAAAACGCCTGCCGACTTATCATATAATTATTCTTGCGAAAAATAAAGTCGGTTTGAAGCATCTTTATCAGCTTATCACAAAATCAAATCTTGAATACAGCTACCGTCATCCGAGAATCCCGAAGAGCGAGCTGCTTGCTCACAGGGAGGGTCTGATAGTCGGCAGCGCATGCGAAGCGGGTCAGCTTTATCAGGCTGTGTTCATGGGCGAGCCGAAGCAAAAGCTTATGGAGCTTGCCGAGGTTTATGACTATCTCGAAATTCAGCCAAACGGCAACAACATGTTTATGGTTCGTGACGGCAAGGTTGAATCCGAGGAGGAGCTTAACGAAATTAACAGGCGGATAATTCACCTTGCCGATGAAATGGATATTCCCGTTGTTGCAACGGGCGATGTTCACTTCATGGACGAAAGCGATAAAATATTCAGAGAGATTCTGATGGCGGGTCAGGGCTTCAAGGATTCCGCAGAGCAAGCTCCGCTTTATTTCAGAACCACTCAGGATATGTTAAATGAATTTGCATATCTCGGCGAAGAAACGGCAAAGGAAGTTGTAATAACCAATCCGAACCTTATCGCCGACATGTGTGAGGAGATAAAGCCCATACCCGACGGTACATATCCGCCGAAGATTGAGGGCTCGGATGAGGAGCTTCGCCGAATCTGCTACGAAAGAATGCAGGATTATTACGGCAACCCCATGCCCGATTACATTAAAGAAAGGCTCGATAAGGAGCTTGATTCAATCATCAAAAACGGATTTGCCGTTCTTTATATCATCGCTCAGAAGCTTGTCTGGAACTCGATGGAGCACGGCTATTATGTCGGCTCAAGAGGATCGGTCGGCTCGTCGTTCGTTGCTTTTGCGGCGGGTATTTCCGAGGTTAACCCGCTTGCGCCGCACTATATCTGCGAAAAATGCAAGCATTCCGAATTTTTCCTTAACGGCGAATACGGTTCGGGCTTTGATATGCCCCCGAAGGACTGCCCGAACTGCCATAAGCCCATGCACAGAGACGGCCATGACATTCCGTTTGAAACCTTCCTCGGCTTCAACGGCGACAAACAGCCCGATATCGACCTTAACTTCTCGGGCGAATATCAGTTCTATGCTCACAGATACACCGAGGAGCTTTTCGGAAAATCCCATGTTTTCAAGGCGGGAACAATCGGCACGATTGCCGAAAAAACCGCTTTCGGATTTGTTAAAAAATGGGTTGAAGAAAAAGGAATTACAGTTTCAAGAGCCGAGGAAGAACGCCTTGTTCAGGGCTGCGTCGGCGTTAAGAGAACAACGGGTCAGCATCCCGGCGGAATGGTTGTTATCCCTGCCGATATGGACGCTGAGGATTTCACCCCGATTCAGCATCCCGCTGATGACCCCGATTCGGTTCACAGAACAACGCATTTCGACTTCCATTCTCTCCACGATACCATTCTGAAGCTTGATAACCTCGGTCACGATGTTCCGACCTTCTATAAGCACCTTGAGGATATGACGCATATATCCGTCATGGATGCGGATGTCTGCGACCCGAAGCTTTATGAATTGCTGACCTCACCCGAACCGCTCGGCGTAACAAGAGAGGATATTGAGTGCGAAACGGGAACTCTTTCCCTGCCCGAGCTCGGAACTCCGTTTGTCCGTCAGATGCTCATTGAGTCTCAGCCGAAGAATTTCTCCGACATGCTTCAGATTTCGGGTCTGTCTCACGGAACCGATGTTTGGATAGGCAACGCTCAGGAGCTTATCAAAAACGGCACCTGCACGATTTCCGAGGTTATCGGAACCCGTGACAGCATTATGGTTTATCTGATTCATAAGGGCGTTGAAAAGGGCATGGCGTTCAAGATAATGGAAATTGTCAGAAAGGGCAATGCAAAGAAGCTTCTGACAGATGATCATAAAAAAGCCATGCTTGATAACGGCGTTCCCCAATGGTACATCGATTCCTGCATGAAGATTCAGTATATGTTTCCCAAGGCTCACGCCGCCGCCTATGTTATTGCGGCTCTGCGCCTTGCGTGGTACAAGCTTTATTATCCTTTGGAATATTATGCAACCTATATGACCGTCCGAGGCGAGGATATTGATACCGTTTCCGTTCTTAACGGCAGAGCGGCGGTCAAGAAAAAAATGGACGAAATCAGCGCAAAGATGAAAACCAAGACCGCAACCGCCAAGGAAGAAGGCACTTTCACTTCGCTTCAGGTTATCAACGAAATGATGGCAAGAGGCGTTGAGATTCTGCCGATAGATATTTATAAATCAACCGCCAACCGTTATGTTATTGAGGACGGCAAGATACGCCTGCCGTTTTCTGCGATTGCAGGCTGCGGCGGAGCGGCGGCTCAGAGCCTTGAAGCGGCAAGAAACGACGGAGGAGGAGAATTCCTTTCCGTTGAGGATTTGCAGATTCGCTCGGGCGTTTCAAAATCCATAATAACGGCGCTTGAGGAGGGCGGAGCACTCAGCTCATTGCCCAAAACAACACAGCTCAGCTTCTTTTGATCGGAGGCAGAATGAAAGATAAAAAAGCATTAAACCAGCGTTCATGGTATAAGCTCGACAACGCCGCAAAGGTTTTTCCGGGTCAGGATACCTCGACACGCTCGAATGTTTTCAGGATTACCGCCGTTCTCAAGGAAACGGTTGACCCCGTTTTGCTCGAAAAGGCGCTTGAGATGACAATGCCCCGTTTCCCTTGCTTCAATGTCAGAATGCGAAACGGTTTTTTCTGGCACTATCTTGAGAAGAACGAAAACGGAGCGCCGCCTGTTATGCCCGATTCTGCAACACCCTGCCTGAGAGTGAGAAAAAATGAAAACAAAGGCTATCTTATTCGGGCTTTTTATTACGAAAACAGAATTTCCGTTGAATTTTATCATGCGATAACCGACGGCTTCGGAGCAACAAGGTTTTTTATGACCCTTACCGCAGTTTATCTTCGCCTGACGGGCAAAGATATTCCGAACGGCGAGAGCGTTTATGATATTAACGAAGAACCCCGTGAGGGCGAAAAAGAGGATTCATACCTCAAATACGCCGATTCAAAGGTTAAGGCGAAAAGGCTTCATAAATTCACTTATCACTACAGAAGCAAGAAACTTCCGACGCACTATCTTAACATCACAACGGGATTTTTGCCCGTACCCGCAGTCAAAGAAAAAGCGAAGGAATACGGCGTTACGGTTACTGAATATCTTGCCTCGGTTCTGCTCTGGGTCATGTATAACATGCAGAAGCGTGAACGGAACAACAGAGAAAAATTTGTCGGAGTTCAGATACCCGTTAATCTGAGAAATTTTTTCAAAAGCGAAACTCTGCGCAATTTCATGCTTTGCTATTCATTTCAGATTGACCCCAAAAGGGGAGAATACACCTTCCCCGAAATAGTCAAACAGCTTTCGCTCTATCTGCGTTATATTAATAACGAAAAAGAGCTTCAGACAATGATGAGGGGCAACATCGGGCTTGAAAAAAATCCGCTTATGAGAATTATGCCGCTTTTTCTCAAAAACTTCGGAATAAACATTGTTTATAAAATAGCGGGAGAAAAGGCGACAAGCGCAATTATCTCAAATGTCGGAATAATCAAAGCGCCGAAAGAAATGGAACAGCATATCGAAAAGCTGATGATAATGATGGGTCCCGGCATGATAAACGGAGCAAGGTGCGCCGCCCTGTCATTCAACAATATTCTTGCAATCAGCATTTCCAATATTTACGAAAGCCCTGAGATTCAAAGAGAATTTTTTACAGCTTTGGTTAAGCTCGGCATTCCCGTCAAGGTTGAGAGCAACAGAGCGGCTATTTCAGGAGGTGAGCAATAATGTCATATTGCGTTAACTGCGGCGTTGAGCTTGAAAAAGGCTGCAAAGCATGCCCGCTTTGCGACACGGAAGTTATAAATCCCAAAGAGAAAAACGCCGACAGCAAACCTGCATATCCCCAAAAATGCGATATTCCGAAGTCGGTCAGCAAAAGATATTGGGTGTTCGTTGCTTCAATTGCGCTTATTATTCCGAATATCGTGCTCGGTATAATTGATGCAGTTTATTTTGAAAGCGGCATTTCAATTTATGTTTTCGGCGCAAGCGCACTTTTCTGGGTATGGGTTCTTTTTCCTCTGCTTTGGAAAAAGCCGATTCCGTTGATTCTGCTTCAAATTGACGCCGTGTCTCTCGTTTTCTACATTAACCTTTTCAGAATTAACAGCGAACAAAGCGGCTGGTTCGGCTCAATGGCTATGCCGATTGTTCTGTCACTTTGGGCAATTGCCGCATTGTTTATTATATGGCTGAAAAAGCCAAAAAGCAAAGCATTGAAAGGAATTGCCATCCTTTCTGCAATAAATGCAATGTGCTTTGTGGTTGAAATTTGCTCAAACCTGTTTTATAATGGTAAATTGCAGGTGGGTGTTTCACTTGCGGTAACGGCGTGTTTTGTTCCCGTTATGATATTTTTTGCCGCTCTTGCGAAAAGCAGGCGGCTTAAAGCTTGGGTAAGAAGAAAGTTTTTTGTTTAATACAGAAAGGATGATTCCAAATGAAAAAGCGTATTGCTCCCGTTGCAATTGCGGGCGCTGCTGTTGCAGCAGTTGCCGCAACGGCTGTTAAAGCGGCAAAGTTTGTTCCCGAAAAGGTTGATTACGGAACCGCTTCGGCAGAGAATGTCAACGAGCAGAGAGTTGCGGAAAATCTCTCAAAGGCTATCAGTATTCCGACCGTAAGCTATCCCGAAAAGGAAAAGGTTGATTTTTCTCAGTTTGAAAAATTCCACAAGTTCCTTGAGGAGGCTTATCCTCTTGTTCATAAGACCTTGACAAAAGAGGTTGTCTGCGAGGCAAGCCTTATTTATCATTGGAAAGGCACTAACAGCGCTCTTGACCCCATAGCTCTGCTCTCTCATCAGGATGTTGTTCCCATTTCGGCGGGAACAGAGGGCGATTGGGAGCATCCTCCCTTTGAGGGCTACAATGACGGCGAGTATATCTGGGGCAGAGGCGCTCTCGATATGAAAAACCACCTTATCGGCGTTATGGAAGCCGTTGAAACCCTGCTTGAGGAGGGCTTCACCCCCGAAAGAGATGTTTATCTTCTTTTCGGTCAGGATGAAGAGGTTGTTGCATCGGATAACGGCGGCGCAAAAGCTATTATGGAAACCCTCAAATCAAGAGGAATCCATCTTGACAGCGTTCTTGACGAGGGCGGCGCAATTCTGCCCGTTGATATCAAGGGCGTTCTGAACAAGAAACAGCTTGTCGGCGTAGGAATCGCCGAAAAAGGCTATGCAGACATCAAAATTTCCGTCAGCGCAAAGGGCGGCCATTCATCTCAGCCTCCCGTTCACTCGGCTCTCGGCGAGCTTGCCGAGGTTATCAGAGACCTTGAGGGCAATCAGTTCAAAGCGGAGCTTATGCCGTTTGTCAGAGACCTTTTCTCAAGCCTCGGCAGAAACTGCACCTACCCTGCAAGACTTGTCACCTGCAACATTCCTCTGCTTCAGCCCGTTATCAAAGAGGTTATGAAGAATATTCCGCCTGCCGCATGCCTTGTCAGAACAACAACGGCAGTAACCATGGCGGACGGCAGTCCTGCGGCAAATGTTCTGCCCCAGAAAGCGAGCGTTATCGTCAATTTCAGGCAGATGCCCGGAATTACAACCGATGATGTTGTTAAGCACATAAAGCAGGTTTGCAGAAATAAAAATATTGAAATCGAAGTTCTCAAATCGAAAGAAGCTTCAAAATTCTCTCCCACCGATTCAAGAGCGTTCAAGGTTATCAAAGAGCTTTGCATGCAGGAGAGCAGCGACAATATCGTTGCGCCTTATCTTGTTATGGGCGGCACAGACGCTTGCTATTATGAGCCTATCTGCGAGAATATCTACCGCTATTCTCCCTATAAGGTAACGGTCGGACTGCTTCGCTGTACCCACGGAACAAACGAGAGAATCCCCGTTTCAACTCTTGCTCCCGGAGTTGCTTTCTTCAAGAGATACATCAGAAAGGCTTCGGCTGAGAAATAATGCGTTCGGTTTTGATTGCGCCCGACAGCTTCAAGGGCACGCTGACTGCCCGTGAGGTGTGCGATATCATAGCCCGTGCATTCACGGACACAATTCCGGATATAAAAATAACAAAGCTCCCTGCTGCCGACGGCGGCGAGGGGCTTTGCGCCTGTTTGGGGAATATTCTCGGCGGCAAGAGGGAGAAAGCCGAGGTCTGCGGCGTTTTCGGGGAGAAAATGTTCGCAGAATATCTCATGCTCAGCGACGGCACGGCAGTTATCGAAACTGCGGCATGTGCGGGGCTTCCGCTTGCGAGTGACAGAAAGAATCCCGAAAAGGCGACAACCTTCGGGGTCGGTGAGCTTATCGCAGATGCGGTAAATAAGGGAGCGAAAAGGATTTTACTCGGGCTCGGCGGAAGCGCAACGAATGACTGCGGCGCAGGTTTGGCGGCGGCTCTCGGTTGGGGCTTTGAGGATAAAGACGGCAACCGTTTTGTTCCGACGGGCGGAACTCTCAGCAGAGTAAGCAAGATAACTGCGCCCGAAAAGCCGCTCGTCGTTCCCGTGACGGCGGCTTGCGATGTTGATAATCCGCTTTTCGGAGAGAGCGGAGCGGCATATGTTTTTGCGCCGCAAAAGGGAGCGGATGAAGCAATGGTAAAGCGGCTCGATTCGGGCTTGCGCCATATTGCGGAAATCGTAAAAAGAGATTTGAATATCGATGTTTCGGAAATAAAAGGAGCGGGAGCGGCAGGCGGCATGGGAGCGGGAGCGGTTGCGTTTCTCGGAGCGGAGCTAAAAAAAGGGATTGATATTATTCTTGATGCGGCGGAGTTTGACGGCAAAGCCGAAAACGCAGACCTGATAATAACGGGCGAGGGGAGACTTGATTTTCAGAGCGTCAACGGCAAGGTCGTTTCGGGCGTTGCGGAAAGGGCGGCAAGGCTCGGCAAACCCGTTATCGCAATATGCGGAAGCAGGGGCAAGGGCGCAGAAAAAATTAAAGCCCTCGGCGTTTCGGAGCTTTACTTTTCATGCGAATCCGAAAAACCTTTTGACGAAATCACCAAAACCTGCCGTGAGGATTTGTATAAAATATCAGTTGAGGCGGCAAAAAATATCAGGCATTCATCAGAACGGTAAACCCTGCACGGAAAAAGTCGGGCTTCTTTCATCTTCTTTTGCTATAATCTTGAACAGGAGGTGCGAAAATGGATATAATTGATAATCTGAATAAAGCGGTTGCCTATGTTGAAGCAAATTTAAGCGATGAAATTGATATTGACCGTGTCGCTCGGATTGCCTGCATTGATGCTAACAGTTTTATAAGATTTTTCGGATTTATGGCAGGAATGACTTTTAATGAATATGTCCGACGCCGTCGGCTCACTCTTGCGGCGTTTGAGCTGCATGACCGTTCAAAGAAAGTAATTGATATTGCGGTTAAATACGGCTACGGCGGTTCTGATTCGTTTTCAAAGGCGTTCAAAAAACAACACGGAATCACGCCGACGCAAGCACGAATTGTCAGTCAGCCTCTGAAAATATATCCGCCTGCATCCTTCTGCATTTTAATTAAAGGAGCAAAAAAGATGGATTTCAGAATTGTTGAGCAAAAAGAAACGGAAGTGTTCGGAATTTCGAGGCGTTTTGACACGAGCGCATCGGAGCGGTTTGAATCGGAGCGTATCATGTGGGCGGATAACTGCGACTTTGTGCCCTCAAAAATTTGCGAAGGCTTCGACGGCGTTTGGTACGGAGTTTGGAGCGAGGGCAGATATTCGATTGCAAGAGATAAAAATGACACGAGCGGAGAGAATCTTGAAAAAATCATTATTCCCGGCGGCACTTATGCGGCGTTCACCACCGAAAAAGGCGGGTATGCAGGAGATGAACTGCCGAGATTGCGAGAACTGATTTTTGATTCATGGCTGCCAAGCTCCGGATATACTCAGGCGGGAGATTTTGAACTTGAGGTTTTTCATCTCTGCACAGACAGAGAAGAACGCAGGAAAAACAGATACTATGAAATTTGGATTCCTGTCAAATCAAAGCAATCGGGTCGTTGATTTAATGTTAAGAGCGTAAACTTTACCGCCGAATCATCATATAATATCCCGAGGTGATGTGATGAACACGAGAGATAATATAAGGGATTTCGGCGCAGAGCCTGCGGTTCTGAACATAGACTGTCTTTCAAAGTCAAACAGAAATTTCAGAACGGCTTTGTGGACGGGCGAGCATTTGCAGGTGACGCTGATGAGTATTCCCGTCGGCGGCGAAATAGGAACGGAGATGCACTCGGATGTTGACCAATTTCTGCGGATTGAATCGGGCTGTGCGCTTGTTATGATGGGCAAATGTGAGAAAAGCATGAGCTTTCATAGAAACGCAAACGAAAACTCGGCGATTATCGTGCCCGCAGGAACATGGCATAATGTTATCAACACGGGCGCAACGCCATTGAAGCTTTATTCAATCTATGCCCCGCCAAAGCACCCGTTCGGAACCGTGCACAGAACAAAAGAAGAAGCCGAAGCCGAAGAAAAGCATTGCGGCTGTCGGTGAAATATGAAAAAAGCCTGAGGAGACAATCTTCTCAGGCTTTTCTAATCGATGAATATTAATGCTCTGTCGGTTTCATTTCTTTAACAAATTCAAACATTCCCTCATTTCCATCGCCGATAAAATCTTCTGGAGTATCGGGCATAGGGTGTTTTTCGTTAAAAAACTCAACGATATGAAATCCGCAAACATTAACATAAAAATGAATGTTTCTTTTTTCAAAATAAGGCGTGCATGTTTTCCATGCTTTTGTTTCGGGATACAGTTTTTCAATTGCAAACCATATTGATTTTCCGATGCCTTTGCTCTGATTTCCGCTTTTAACAAAAAGCAAATCAAGGCTGTTATGCTGTGTTTCTTCATCTATGACAACAATTGCGCCGCCAACCGTCTCCCCGTCAACAACCGCTTTATATGCGGCGGCTCCGTTTGCTCTCAGAGAACGGTCTATGTCCTTTTCGGGAAGAACGGTTTTATCCGTTTTCCCGAATCTGCATTCAAAGCCTTTTTGAAAGGCTTCCTGCATCATAGATTTATATTCTTTCAGGTCATTTTCTGAAATTTTAATCAGTTCAAAACTCATTTTTAATCTCCAAATTGCTTTTGAAAATAATCAAAACTTTTTTTCATTTCTGCCCTGTCAGGTTACTTTATCTCCGTAACCTTATAATCCTGCGCTTCAACGGCGGCTTTGAGGGCTTCGTTTGAAATATCCGATTTCATGGTGACGAGAGCCGTTCCGCTTTCGTGGCTGACGTCTGCGCTCTCAACCTCGGGCAGAGCTTCAAGAGCTTTCTTGACCCTCGCTTCGCAATGTCCGCACATCATTCCTTCAATTTTCATTGTTTTTGTCATGGCTTTTTTCTCCTTTTTATGTGATTTGTATTTTTTGTCGTGCTTTGAATTTCTGATATTGAAAAAATTCAGCCTCAGAGCGTTTGAAATAACGCAGACGCTTGAAAGGCTCATTGCCGCCGCCGCAAACATCGGGTTCAGCCTCCAGCCGAAAATCGGAATAAAAACTCCTGCGGCAAGAGGAATGCCGATGATATTATAAATAAATGCCCAAAACAGGTTTTCGTGAATGTTACGAAGCGTTGCACGGCTGAGTCTGATTGCGGCGGGAACATCGCTTAGCCTGCTTTTCATCAGCACGATATCTGCCGCATCAATCGCTATATCCGTGCCTGCGCCGATGGCAATGCCGATATCGGCTCTTGTCAGGGCGGGCGCATCGTTGATTCCGTCGCCGACCATGGCTGTTTTTCCGTTGCTCATAAGTGAGCGAACCGTACTTTCTTTTTCGTTGGGCTGAACGCCCGCAATAACTCTGTCAACCCCGACCGAACCGCCGATTGCCTTGGCGGTTTTTTCGTTATCTCCCGTGAGCATCACAACATCAATGCCCATGCCACGAAGCTCCGCTATCGCCTGCCTGCTGTCGCTTTTCACCGTGTCGGCAACGGCGATAAGCCCGACTGCGGTTTTATCCTTTGCGAAAAGCATCGGAGTTTTTCCGCTTTCGGAGAGCCGATTTGCTTCCGATTTCAAATAATCCGAAACCTCGGCGTTTTCCGATATATATTTAAGACTGCCGCCGATAATACGCTTTCCGTCGGCCTCAGCGCTCAGCCCGTTGCCGGGCAAAACGGAAAAATCCGAAATTTCGAGCGGCTCAACGCCTTTTTCACGGGAAATTTCAACAATCGCTTTTGCAAGCGGATGCTCGCTTCGGGATTCAAGCGAACAAGCAAGCTTGATAAGCTCTGTTTCGTTCGTGCCTTTTTCGGGAAAAATATCCGTAACTTTCGGCTTGCCCTCGGTTACCGTGCCCGTTTTGTCAAGAGCGACGGTTCGGATTCTTCCCGTTTCTTCAAGAGAAACAGCGTTTTTGAACAGAATTCCGTTTTTTGCGCCCATTCCGCTCCCGACAACGATTGCAACCGGCGTTGCAAGCCCGAGAGCGCAGGGGCAGCTTATCACAAGCACGGAAATTCCTCTTGCAAGCGCAAAGCCGAAGCTTTCGCCCGCAATGAGCCATGCGCCGACCGTGATAACGGCGATAATAATAACCGCAGGCACGAAAAATGCCGAAACCTTATCCGCAACCTTGGCAATCGGAGCCTTCGTTGCGGCGGCGTCGCTGACGGTTTTGATAATTTGCGACAAAAGCGTTTCCTCGCCGACCCTGACAGCCTCGCATTTCAAATAGCCAGATTGATTTATCGTTGCGGCGCTGACCGAATCACCCGCCGCCTTGTCAACGGGAATGCTTTCACCCGTCAAAGCCGATTCATCAACCGCACTTTCGCCCTCTGTAACAATTCCGTCAACGGGAATGCTCTCGCCCGGTCTGACTGCAAAAATACTTCCTTTGGCAACCTCTGAAACGGGAACGCTTTTTTCTTCTCCATCAATAATGAGCGTTGCGGTTTTCGGCGCAAGATTTATAAGTCCGTTTAATGCGCTTGTGGTTTTTCCCTTTGAACGGGCTTCAAGAGTTTTGCCGACGGTTATCAGCGTGAGTATCATTGCGGCGGATTCAAAATAGAATTCGTGCATGTATTCCGCCACCGCCGAAGTATCTCCGCTTGCCTGCGCCCCCGTCATTGCAAAAAGCGCATAGGTGCTGTAAATGAACGACGCACCCGCACCGAGGGCAACGAGCGTGTCCATGTTCGGCGCACCGTGCAAAACGCTTTTAAAACCGCTGATGAAAAACTTTTGGTTGATAACCATAATTATCGCTGTCAGCAGAAGCTGAACAAGCCCCATGGCAACATGATTGCGGGCAAGAAAAGCCGGAACTTTCCAGCCCCACATCATATGCCCCATCGAGAAATACATTAGAATAATCAGAAAAACCGAGGATGCGGCAAGCCTCCGAACCATTCCCCGAAATTCATTGTCGGAGGCTTCGCTCTGCGGCTTTTCGGAGCTTTTTTCATTTCCCGATGATTTTTTTGAGGCTCCGTAGCCTGCGTTTCTGACGGCGGCTATTATTTCGGCTTCCGAAGCCGTTCCGTCAACCGCCATTGAATTTGTCAAAAGGCTGACCGAGCAGGAGCTGACGCCATTGACCTTTGAAACCGCCTTTTCGATGCGTGCGCTGCATGCCGAACAGCTCATGCCCGTGATGTTATATTGCTCCATGTTTTCACCTATTTCATTAATTTGCGAAGTGTTTCAACAAGCTCGTCAATCGTTTCGTCTTTCCCGTTTCTGATGTCATTTGCAACGCAGGTTCTGATATGATTTGCAAGCAGTTCTTTGTTGAAAGCGTTGATTGCGGCGGAAACCGCAGACGACTGAACGAGAATATCCGTGCAATATGCGTTCTTTTCTATCATGCCCTTAATTCCCCGAATTTGTCCCTCAATTCTGTTAAGGCGGTGAATAAGGCTTTTGCATTCTTCTTCCGTGCGCTCTTTAGTCTTTTTGCAGCAGCATTCTTTATCCATTTTTGCCTCCGAAAATATTTGATTCGGTTTTATTATATACCCCATGGGGGTATATGTCAAGAGCATAATTAAAGGAGAAAAAATTAGATATGGATTGCCGAAAAATTAGACAGGAATTGCCGCAATAAGATGAAGAAGCCGTTTTCTTCCGACGAAGGCGTATCAAGATACTCCGAGTCGGAAAAAACGGCTAAAAAGAAACAAAGATAAGAATTTCAAACTTTGTTTCTTTTGGTCTTCGCTTATTGCGGCAATTCCCCCAAAAAAGCAAAAAGCCTCTCGTTAATGAGAGACTCTTTGCTTTGGTTATTTATCCGAATTGATGCTGATTTTCCTATTAATGTTTTGCATAATCAGTATAACACAAAACTTTTGATTTGTCACGCATTTTTTATAAAAAAGCAAAAATTTTTTGAATTATTTTATCCGTATTTTTCGGCAATAAAAAATTGAAAGTGAGAAAAATTTTTACGGCTGAATTATCCGCCGTTTATTGCGTTGCATACGAGCCAAATTATTAAGGCAGCGAAAATATTTTTAAATGCTGCAAAAAGCTTTGCAATGAAAAACGCAAAGCAAAAAAAGGATACGGAGGTGAACGATGAAGCGATTTTTTAAGGCTGTGAGTGCGGCGCTTTTTGTGCTTTGTGCGGCTGTTTACGGCTTTGTTGCCTACGGTGCGTCAAGCCTGCCCGATGAAATCTGCATAACCGAAGATGAAAGCGTGAATTTGGGCGAAATATATTCGGTTCAGACGGTTGAAACGGTTCAGGCGGCTTCTTCCGAGGGCAGCGGCAGGGTTTGCAAATCGAAAATTACCGCTCTGAAACTTTTTCCGGTTAAGGATATGACAGTCAATGTCTCCAAGCGAAGATATGTTTCGCTCGGCGGTGACGTTTTCGGAATCAAGCTGTATACAAAAGGTATAATAGTTGTCAGCGTGGATTCGGTAACAACGCAGAACGGCTCGGTTGACCCTGCATCGGCGGCGGGGCTGAAATGCGGAGATTTAATAACGCATATAAACGGCAAAGCGGCTCTCAGCTCTCAGCAGCTCACAGACTCAGTTGAACAGTCGCAGGGCAAAGCCCTGAGGCTGAGGATTAACAGAGAAGGAGAAACCCTTGAGCTTAATCTGAAGCCTGCGCTTTCTGTCAACGGCGGTTATAAGGCTGGAATATGGGTCAGAGACAGCTCCGCAGGCATCGGAACCGTAACCTTTTATGACAATGCCTCGGGAATGTTTGCAGGGCTTGGCCACGGAGTCTGCGATGTTGACACGGGAAAAATTATGCCGCTTAACAACGGCGAAGCCGTTAAGGCAAAGGTAAACGGATTTTATAAGAGCAGCGCAGGCAATCCGGGAGAGCTTTGCGGAGTGTTCACGGATGCCGCTTTGGGCAGTCTTCGGGTTAATCACGAAACTGGAATCTTCGGCGATCTTCTGAAACCCTCAGGAGCGAAAACCGTGCCGGTTGCGCTTGAGAGCGAGGTCAGGGTCGGCAAGGCTCAGATGATAACGACAATTGACGACAGCGGGCCTCAATATTATGATATCGAAATTATCAAAGTATATCCGTCATCGGATTTATCAACGAGAAATATGGTAATCAAAGTCACGGATAAAGAGCTTCTTGAAAAAACCGGGGGAATAGTTCAGGGAATGAGCGGCAGCCCGATAATTCAGAATTCAATGCTGGTCGGTGCGGTGACTCATGTTTTCATTAATTCAACCGATCAGGGCTACGGAATATTTGCCGCAAGGATGCTTGACACAATGGATAATCTCAAAAATGCCGAGCAGGCGCTTGCGTCATAACGGGGAGCTTGATGTCGAAATCTGCGAAAATATTCCCAAAAAATTCCACAAAATTTATTGACAATTTTGACAATTTATGGTAATATATCCGTGAACTAAGGCAATGCCGCACAGCTTATGCCATAAGTGTGCGGATGCCGCAAAAAAGCGGAGGTAAAACCATGAGAAAAATGTTAAAAGCAATGATTACCGAGGACGGAAGCGAAACATCGCACGAGTTGGCAGGAATTTTGCGTTCCAACGGCTTTGAAGTGTCAACCGTCATCAAAGACGGCACTCAGATTATATCAAAGCTCAAAGAGGGTGAAAGACCCGATGTCATTTTGATGGACGGGTTTATGCCGAGGCTTGATGCGCTCGGAGTGCTCAGAGAAATGGATTCCATGCGCCTTGAAAAAAGACCGATAGTGATGGTTCTTTCAAGCACGGATAATTCAAGGTTTGAGAGCGAGGTTCTCAACAGCGGCGCAGATTATTATTTCCTGAAGCCCTATAATCCGTCAATGCTTGCGGAAAGAGTGATTCAATTTACAACCCTTAGCGGTTCCGTTGCTGAAAAGACGGGCGTTAAGGATTTGGAGGTTGTAGTTTCGCAGATAATGCATCAGATAGGAGTTCCCGCTCACATCAGGGGATATCAGTATCTGAGAGAAGCGATAATACTGTCGGTTAACAACAGCGAGATGATAAGCTCCGTAACAAAAGTCCTTTATCCGACGGTTGCAAAGGTGTTCAAAACCACTCCGTCAAGAGTTGAGAGAGCGATAAGACATGCCATTGAGGTTGCATGGGACAGAGGAGATGTTGATGTTCTCAGCTCGTATTTCGGCTACACGATTCAGAACGAAAGAGGCAAGCCGACCAACAGCGAATTTATAGCAATGATCAGCGATAATCTGAAGCTGAGAATGAAAGCGGTATAAGACAAAAAAGGAGCGTATCTTCAAAGGCAATGCCGATGAGGATACGCTCTGTTTTTTTTATTGATTTATGCTGCGATGAGTGCAAGGAAAAGTCCTTTGAGAATCGGAGTAACATCGATTGCGGCGCTCGGGACGGCAAAAACGCTGTCGTCAACCGTAAAGGAGATATTCTCAAAATAGGTGTACTGAATTGAATTTGTTGAAGTATCCTCAACCTTGAGAACCTTCAGATCATCGCCGATATAATAGAACTTGCTTGTTACAAACTCTCTGTCGTTATATTCTTCAACATAGTATTCGGTTCCGTCAAGGGTCTCGTTGTAGCTCTTGACATATTGAAGAACGCCCTGGGTTAAGTTGGCGGCTTTTTTGACCATATCCCAAACATCTGCGCCCTTGAGAGGATTGGTTGTTTTAACATAGAAGAAAGGAAGGGTCGGGAAGAAGCCGTAAATATCCTTATCTGCGGTGACAAGTCTTGCCTTGACTGCGCCCGAGGCGTATTCATAGCAGATGTTGTTGCCTTTAACCGCAAAGGTGTTTGTGACATCGGCGGGAAGAAAACCGAAAAGCTTTGTTTCGCCTGCTTTGAGAGTTACCGAAAACTCGGTTGCGCTGTCCAGTTTATCAAGCAGAGCGTCTGTTTTCGGCTGTTCTGCCGCAAAAGCGTTGATTGAGAAAAGGGAAGCGGCAATAATTGCTGCGGAAATTACGATGCTGAAAAGTTTTTTCATTTTCAAAACCTCCTTGTATTTCAATTATACCATATTTTACCGTGAAAAGCAAGGCTTATATTTCTTCAAGCAGTTCAAAGATAATCGAATTGGAAAGCAGAAATCCCTCGGGAGTGAGCGAAACGGAGTTTTTGTCAACACGGGTCAGACCGTGCTTTTCAAAATCAGCCGCTTTTCTGATAAAACCTTCGGGGATTGAAGAACCGAATCGGGATTCATACTTTTTGAAAATCAAACCCTCGGTGAGCCGCAGGGCGAGCATGACATATTCTTCTTTGTCTCCGCCCGTGCCGTCATCGACGGGAGGATTGCCGTTAATGAAGCCGTCAATGCTTCTTTCATAGAAAAATCTTTTGCCGTCAACAAAGGAATGTGCCGCCGCTCCGATGCCGAGATATTCTTCACAATGCCAATATTTCAGATTGTGGCGGCTCTCAAATCCGGGCACGGAAAAGTTGGAAATTTCATACTGAATAAAGCCGTTTTCGGCGAGCTTTTCAGCGGCAAAAAGATACAAATTGCAGGTTTCGTCCTCGTTCGGAAGCTTCAAAGACTCTCTGCGCCTGTAAAGGGGAGTGCCTTGCTCTAACTTTAAGATGTATGCGCTGATGTGCTTCACTCCGAGCGAAGCACAAAAGTCAATTGAATCGCTGAGCTTTTCCTTTGTCTGCCCCTCAATGCCGAGCATGAGGTCAAGAGAGATGTTTTCAATGCCTGCCGACTGCGCTTTTTCAACGGCTCTTGCCGCATCGTCTGCGCCTGCACGCCTGCCGAGAAAGCGGCGTTCATCATCGTTTGCGCTCTGCAAGCCCATTGAAATTCTGTTGATACCGCTTGATTTTACGGCGTAAAAGTCGAAATCGGAATTAATTCCGCCCGTGTCTGACGGGTTACATTCGAGCGTTGCTTCGCAGTTTTCCGTGCGGTTAATAACGCTCATTAATTTTGCAATTCTTTCGCTTCCGAGCAGCGACGGAGTTCCGCCGCCGAAATAAACGGTGTCAAAAATCCGATTTTCGCTCTCGATTTTGCGGCAGATAGCCTCGGTGTAGTCGTCAATTATTCCGCCTTTCGGAGTGACGGAATAAAAGTCGCAGTAAGGGCATTTGCCTTTACAGAACGGAATGTGCAGATATAAGCCTATCGGTTGCATATCAGTTGTCATCGTCAAGCTTGAGAACCGCCATGAACGCTTCCTGGGGCACTTCAACCGTTCCGAAGTGGCGCATTCTCTTCTTGCCCTCTTTCTGCTTTTCGAGCAGCTTCTTCTTTCTCGTGATATCGCCGCCGTAGCATTTCGCAAGAACATCCTTGCGCATAGCCTTGACCGTTTCTCTTGCGATGATTTTGCCGCCGATTGCAATCTGAATCGGAATTTCAAACATCTGTCTCGGAATGTTGTCTTTCAGCTTTTCCGCAATTTTTCTTGCTTTTGAATATGCCTTGTCGGAGTGGATAATAAACGAAAGAGCGTCAATTATATCGCCGTTGAGAAGCACATCGAGCTTAACAAGATTTGATTTTCTGTAATCGGAAATTTCATAATCGAACGAGGCGTAGCCCCTTGTTCTTGATTTGAGAGAATCAAAGAAATCATAGATTATTTCGTTGAGCGGCAGTTCATAATGGATATCAACCCTGTCGGTTGTGATATAATCCATATTTTTGAATACGCCACGCCTGTCCTGACAGAGATCCATTATCGTTCCGACATATTCTGCGGGCGCATAAATATGGGCGTCGGTAAAGGGCTCTTCGCAGGATGCGATTGTTGCGGGGTCGGGGTAGTGGGTGGGGTTGTCAATTTCAATCATCGAGCCGTCGGTGAGATTAATCTTATAAATAACGCTCGGAACGGTGGTTACAAGGTCAAGGTCATACTCTCTTTCAAGCCGTTCCTGAATGATTTCAAGGTGGAGCAGACCGAGGAAGCCGCAGCGGAAGCCGAAGCCGAGTGCGCCCGAGGTTTCGGGCTCAAAGCTCAATGCGGCGTCGTTCAACTGAAGCTTTTCAAGAGCGTCACGAAGATTTTCGTAGTCTGCGCCGTCGGCGGGATAAATTCCGCAGAAAACCATGGGGTTAACCTTGCGGTAGCCGGGCAGAGGCTCGGCGGCAGGGTTTTCGGCGGTTGTGACGGTGTCGCCGACTCTCGCATCGCCGACGGTTTTGATTGAAGCGGTGATGTAACCGACTTCACCTGCCGTCAGCTCGGCGCAGGGTTCGGGTTCGGTGGCTCTCATATAGCCCGTTTCAACAACGGTAAATTCCGCTCCGGTAGCCATCATTCTCATGGTGTCGCCGGGCTTTATTTTTCCCTCTTTAATTCTGACATAAACAATAACGCCCTTGTAACTGTCGTAAACCGAATCGAAAATAAGCGCTCTGAGTGGCAGAGTGTCGTCTGCCTTGGGTGCGGGGATATCCTTAACGATATGTTCAAGCACCTGTTCGATGTTCTGACCCGTTTTTGCCGAAACTCTCGGAGCTTCTGAGCAGTCAAGGCCGATAACATCCTCAACCTCGGCGGCAACTCTGTCCGGGTCGGCTGAGGGCAGGTCGATTTTATTGATAACAGGCACAATTTCAAGGTCATGGTCAAGGGCAAGGTATGTGTTCGCAAGCGTCTGAGCTTCAACGCCCTGAGAAGCGTCAACAATAAGAATTGCGCCCTCACAGGCGGCAAGCGAACGGGAAACCTCGTAGTTAAAGTCCACATGGCCCGGGGTGTCGATGAGGTTCAGAACATAGTTTTCGCCGTCCTCGGCAAGATAATCGAGCTTAACGGCGTGAGCCTTGATTGTGATTCCTCTCTCACGCTCAAGATCCATTTTGTCGAGAAGCTGAGCGGTCATGTCACGCAGAGCAACTGACTTCGTTTTTTCGAGCAGTCTGTCGGCAAGGGTGGATTTGCCGTGGTCAATGTGTGCAATAATGCAGAAATTTCTTATTTTATCCTTTGATACAGCCAATTCTTTTATTCTCCTTGATATCAGTAATTATCGGTTTCTTTTGATACATTATAATATATCATAATACCAAATTATATTGCCGAGGTCAAGAATTTTATTATCTCTGAACGGTCAATTATCGGAATCCACACATTTTGACCGTATCGGCAATTCACTTGGTAATTCTGTCACAAATAATTAACACAATTTAACAAAGTGTTTACAATTGAAATATTGACAAAACGGCGTGAAAGGGGTATAGTAATAACCGTAGTTGGCACTCGATAGCCAAGAGTGCCAAAATTAGCACTCAATCTGAAAGGCAGGTGTTGAAGGTGTCGGAGCTTAGCGAAAGAAAAAAGCAGATTTTGGCTGCCGTTGTTGAGCAGTATATCAAAACGGGCGAGCCGGTCGGCTCAAAGGGTCTGCTGTCAACAACCGGGATGTCGGTATCCTCGGCAACAATTCGCAGCGAAATGAGCGAGCTTGCCGCAATGGGCTATCTTGAGCAGCCGCACACTTCGGCAGGCAGAGTGCCCTCCCAAAAGGGATACAGATATTATGTTGATAATCTGATGAAGCCCAGAGAGATTGACGAGCTTAACCGCAGAGTGCTCGAGGCGGGAGTTTCTTCGGCGGCAGGCGACCCCGAAAAGCTTATTGTTCAGGCGAGCAATGTTCTGGCGGATTTAACGAAATGCGCCTGCGTTTCAACCGCTCCGGGCGGCGACGCAATGATAATCCGCAAGATTGAGCTTGTTCCCGTCGGCGTTCATTCGGCAATGCTGGTTCTGCTGACCTCAAACGGAATCCTCAAAAGCAGGCTTTGCAGGCTTGACTGCGAGCTTACCCCGAAAATATGCGAGGAGTTCTATAACATCGTTGATTCCTGCATCATCGGCAAACCGGCGTCTGAAATAAGCGTTGTTTCAATGCAGACGGTTGCGGCTTCCGTTAACGGCGATGCTCTTGCGATGCTTCCGCTCATGGCGGCGGTCTGCGAGCTTGCAAGCAGCACGGCAAATTCAAGAATCACTCTCGGTGGCAGTTCAAATCTGTTCTTCTGCAAGGATTACGGCAGCGATGCCGTCGAATTGCTTGAATTTCTTAATAAAAGAGAGCCGATATCGGCGGTCATGGATGGTATAACAAGCCCGCTTGATGTTAAAATAGGCAGAGAGAATCTTTACCGTCAGCTTGCAAATTCAAGCGTGATAGTTGCGAAATATTCCATCGGCGGCAAGGATTCGGGAACAATCGGTCTTATCGGCCCGACCCGAATGGACTATGAAAACATTATTCCCTGTGTTAAATATCTGACAAACCTTGTCGGTAAAATGATAACGCAGGCCATTGAAGAATAGAAAGGAAGCTAAAATGAAAAAGGAAAAAACCAATCCCGAAACTCCCGATGAGGTAAAAACCGAAGCTAAAGCAGAAGAAAAAACCAAATCAAAAGAAAAAAAGTCGGGCGGTGAAGCGGAAAAGCTCCAAAAGGCTCTTGACGAAAAGAACGAGCAGTTTTTGAGACTTTGCGCCGAATACGATAACTTCCGCAAACGCTCCCAAAAAGAAAAGCAGGACGCTTACTCAAATTCAAAAGCCGATGTCGTCAAAGACCTGCTCCCCGTAATCGATAATTTCGGCAGAGCGGCTGAGAATACCGACGGAAGCTTTGAGGATTACCGCAAGGGAATCGAGCTTATCTTCAATCAGTTCCAAGAAATCCTTAAAAAGATAGGCGTTGAGGCTTACGGCGAAAGAGGCGACGAATTTGACCCGAACATCCACAATGCGGTTATGACCGTTGAGGATGAAGAACTCGGCGAGAATGCGATTGCCGAGGTGTTCACAAAGGGCTACAGGCTCGGCGATAAGATAGTCAGAGAAGCGGTAGTCAAGGTTGCAAACACCTGATAATAAATTCAGTAAAAAATATCCATTAATATATTTAGGAGGAAATTTATCATGTCAAAGGTTATAGGTATTGACTTAGGAACAACAAATTCATGCGTAGCAGTTATTGAGGGCGGCGAGCCCGTAGTTATCGCAAACGCCGAGGGCGCAAGAACAACTCCGTCAGTTGTTGCATTCGGCAAGACAGGCGAAAGAATGGTCGGTCAGGTTGCCAAGAGACAGGCAATCACCAACCCCGACAGAACCGTTTCTTCAATCAAGAGACAGATGGGTTCTGACTATAAGGTTTCGATTGACGACAAAAAATACACTCCGCAGGAAATTTCCGCAATGATTCTTCAGAAGCTCAAAACAGACGCTGAAGCATATCTCGGCGAGAAGGTAACCGAGGCGGTTATCACCGTTCCTGCTTACTTCACCGACTCTCAGAGACAGGCAACCAAGGACGCAGGCAAGATTGCAGGCCTTGAGGTTAAGAGAATCATCAACGAGCCCACGGCTGCGGCTCTTGCTTACGGAATCGATAAGGAAACCGATCAGAAAATCATGGTTTATGACCTTGGCGGCGGCACATTCGATGTTTCGATTATCGAAATGGGCGACGGCGTTCAGGAAGTTCTTGCAACCGCAGGTAACAACCGTCTTGGCGGCGATGATTTCGATCAGAGAATAATCAATTGGCTTGCCGACGGCTTCAAGGCTGAGCAGGGTATCGACCTCAGAGGCGACAAGATGGCTATGCAGCGCCTTAAAGAGGCTGCCGAAAAGGCAAAGATTGAGCTTTCGGGCGTTACAACCTCAAACATCAGCCTTCCCTTCATCACAGCCGATGCAACAGGCCCCAAACACCTTGAAACCACTCTCACAAGAGCAAAGTTCAACGAGCTGACAGCAGACCTTGTTGACGCAACAATGGGTCCCGTCCGTCAGGCAATGAGCGATTCGGGTCTGAAGCCCTCAGATATTCATAAGGTACTCATGGTCGGCGGTTCTTCAAGAATCCCCGCCGTTCAGGAAGCAATCAAAAAGTTCATGGGCTCCGAGCCTTTCAAGGGCATCAACCCCGATGAGTGCGTTGCAATCGGCGCAGCTCTCCAGGCAGGCGTTCTCGGCGGCGAGGTTACCGGACTTCTGCTTCTTGATGTTACTCCGCTTTCACTCGGCATTGAGACAATGGGCGGCATAAACACAAAGATCATCGACAGAAACACCACAATCCCCGTTAAGAAGAGCCAGATTTTCTCAACGGCAGCCGATAATCAGCCCTCTGTTGAGGTTCATGTTCTTCAGGGCGAAAGAGAATTTGCAAAGGATAACAAAACTCTCGGCGTATTCCATCTTGACGGCATTATGCCCGCTCCCAGAGGAATTCCTCAGATTGAAGTTACTTTCGATATAGACGCAAACGGCATCGTTCATGTTTCCGCAAAGGATCTCGGCACTCAGAAAGAGCAGTCGATTTCGATTACATCTTCAACCAACATGTCCAAGGAGGATATCGACAAGGCTGTTGCAGAAGCAGAACGTTTCGCTCAGGAGGATAAACAGCGCCGTGAGAGCGTTGATGTCCGCAACGCGGCAGATCAGATGGTTTACCAGAGCGAGAAGCTCATCAGCGAAAACGGCGATAAGTTCAGCGAGGACGAGAAGAACGCCGTTAACGAAAAGATTGAAGCTCTCAAGGAAGCTCTCAAGGGCGAGGATATCGAGCTTATCAAGTCCCGCCAGGAGGAGCTTACCAATAAGTTCCATGAAGTCTCCGAGAAGCTCTATAAGGCTGCGGCAGAAGCGGCTCAGGCTCAGCAGGGCGGTGCGGCACCCGGCGGTGAGGGTTACACCGAAGCAAACTACACGGATGTTAACGACAACAATCAGTAATATTCCGTTCCAAAAGGAGTAATTCTCTTGGCAGACAAAAGAGATTATTATGAAGTCCTCGGCGTTGATAAAAATGCGAGCGAGGATGAAATAAAAAAAGCATACAGGAAAAAGGCGAAGCAGTATCACCCGGATCTGAATCCGGGTGATAAAGAAGCCGAGAACAAGTTCAAGGAAGTCAACGAAGCCTATGAGGTGCTTTCCGACAGCCAGAAAAAAGCCCGTTACGATCAGTTCGGCCATGCAGGAGTAGATCCCAATTACGGCGCAGGCGGCGGATACGGTCAGGCAGGCGGCTTTGACTTCGGCGATCTCGGCGATATTTTCGGTTCGTTCTTCGGCGGCGGCTTCGGCGGAGGAAGACAGTCCAATCCCAACGGCCCCCGCAGAGGCGAGGATATTCAGACGAAGGTTACAATTTCGTTTGAAGAAGCGGCGAAGGGTTGCAAGCGCACCGTGGAGGTTAACCGTGTTGACACCTGCCCCGATTGCCACGGCTCGGGCGCAAAGGCGGGCACGAGCGCAAAGACCTGCCCCGAATGCTCGGGCAGAGGCTATGTCAATGTTCAGCAGAGAACACCGTTCGGCGTTATCTCAACTCAGAAATCCTGCCAGAGATGTCAGGGCAAGGGCAAGGTTATCGACGACCCCTGCCAGAGATGCAGAGGAACGGGCAGAGTCAGCAGCAGGGCTTCGGTTGATGTCAACATACCTGCAGGTATCGATGACAGACAGATTTTCAATATCAGCGGAGCGGGTAATTCGGGCGTTAACGGCGGTTCAAGCGGCGATTTAAAGGTTGCAGTATTTGTCAGACCTCACGCATATTTCGAGCGTGACGGCTACAATGTCTGGCTTGAACAGCATGTCAGCATCACTCAGGCGGCGCTTGGCGATAATCTCCGTATTCCGACGCTTGACGGCGATGTAAAATTTGATTTGCCCGCAGGCACGCAGTCGGGAACCGTTTTCAGCCTTAAAGGCAAGGGTATTCAGGTGCTCAACGGCAGAGGTAGGGGAGATCAGCTTGTCCGCATTATCGTTGATGTTCCCAAAAACCTCACTCAAAGGCAGAAAGAACTGCTTGTTGAGCTTGAAAAGGAGCTCGGCGTTAAGAGAGGCGCACCCGTCGGAAACGGCAAGGAAGGCTTCTTTGATAAATTCAAAAACAAAAAATAAAAATATAACGGCGGCTTTTTGCCGCCGATTGTTTTATGTTCACGAAAGATGGGAGTTATATGAAAATTGAAGCGGTAGTATTTGACCTTGACGGCACTCTGACAGACACCTTGACGGATCTTAAAAACAGCGTGAATTATGCTCTCGGTGAGATGAATTTTCCCGAAAGAAGTCTTGACGAGGTAAGGCGTTTTGTCGGCAACGGAGTCAGACGGCTGATTTATCTGAGCGTTCCCGAAAACACTCCCGACGAAATATCCGAGCAATGTCTTTCAGTTTTCAAGGAGCATTATAAATCCCATTCTCTTGTTGAAACAAAGCCCTATGACGGGATTGTTCCGATGCTTGAAGCCTTGAAAAATAAAGGGATAAAGACGGCGGTTGTTACGAATAAAATGCAGGAAGCGGCGGCTGATATCGTCAAGAAATTTTTCGGCGGACTGATTGACGAAGCAATCGGTCAGGTTGACGGCATTGCTCAGAAGCCGCAGCCCGACGGAGTTTATGCCGCTCTTAAAAAGCTCGGTGTTCCGAAAGAAAAAGCCGTTTATGTCGGCGATTCTGATGTTGACTGCAAAACAGCGCACAATGCGGGAATCCCCTGCATCGGCGTTTCGTGGGGCTTCAGAGGCAGAGAGGTTCTCGCCGAAAACGGAGCGGATTATATCATTGACCGCCCCTCGGAATTGCTTGAACTGCTTAATTAAAGCAAAAAAAGAATGGCGGGGGCTTGCTCCCGCCGTTTATCATTCACGCAAAATTATTGATATATATGTATTTTCGGTAGGGAACGCCGTCCTCGGCGTTCCGTGGGATTTGATGCATTTTCACGGACAGCCGCAAGGGCTGTCCCTACGATTTTATTTTTCGATTTGTAGGGGACGATGCCCACATCGTCCCAAAAGGAAAATTTGAATTATTCGCCTGCGGCGAATCGGTTCGTCGGGGACGCCGAACCCTACGGATTTGTCGTGAATT
>JBJEQD010000100.1:0-31846 GCA_051881575.1 Acutalibacteraceae bacterium
ACCAATATGCTCGAAGAAGTTCAGTCCGAGGTCAAGGATAATGAGCTTACATTCCGACCGTTTGAAATCAAGACCGTCAAGGTCAGCTATTAAGCGGTGATATTATGAAAGTATTTACCGAATCAATAGGCGATAACGGCGCAACGCTCACCTGTTATCTTCCTCAGATTACGGATGAAATTCCGACATCGAAAAAAAGACCCGCAATTCTCGTTATTCCCGGCGGAGCATATTATAACTGCTCCGACCGTGAGGGCGAGCCCGTTGCGCTGGCTTTTGCCGCAAAAGGTTATTCGGCATTCGTGCTGAAATATTCGGTGGGCGAGGGGAATGCGGATTTTCCGAGACCCCTCAATGAGGCCGAGGAAGCTCTTGAAATGATTTATAACAACGCCGAAGAATGGGGCGTTGATAAATCAAGGGTTGCGGCAATCGGCTTTTCTGCCGGCGGTCATCTCTGCGCCGCTCTGTCAACCTTGGGCAGAGTTAAGCCTGCGGCAAGTATTCTCGGCTATCCCTGCATTCTTGAAAACGACAAGACAAACTGCAAGATTGCAACCGAAATGATTCCGCTTGACCGTGAGGTAACGGGCGAAACGCCGCCGACATTCCTTTTCGGCTGCTGTGAGGATTCATGCGTTCAGATAGTCAATTCTCTTGCATATATCAATGCTCTCAACAAAGCGGGCGTTCCGTTTGAGGTTCATATTTTCCAAAAGGGATATCACGGCTTTTCGCTTGCAAACAGCACGGTTTACAGCACTCAGGCTGAAATTGATTATACAGCACATGCCGCTGTCTGGTTCGATATGTGCATAACATGGCTTGAACAGGTATTCAATAAATAAAATAACTGCTGACAGCTCCGACTTGGAATTGTCAGCAGTTTTCATTTTAATTATACCTCTGCGCCTATGTCCTCGCCAAGGTCGCAGGTGTAAAGCCATTCGATTTTATCGCCGTTTCTGACCGTGTAAGAACTGCACCCGAGATTCGGGAAAACGCCGTTAACCTTAAACATCCAGCCTGATTTTGAGCCGCAGTCTTTTTCATAGATTTGGTGGATTCCCTCAATATAATAGCTGCCGTAGCCGCCCGAATAGGAATATTCAAGCTGAATCCCCGAGCTTTGGCAATATTGGCAGTTGCCCGAGCAATGATTGTTTGCACAAACCCGTTTCAGAATGTCAAAGACGGTTTCGCCCTGTTCAAACTCAACCGTAACGGTTTTCAGGATTTTTCCGTCTGCGGGAACGAAAAGTTCTTTTCCGCTTTTGAGCCTATCTTTATTATTGAGGATTGTTGAACAGTCAATCGAAATCGTGCAACGAAGCTTTTGCGGTTCTGTCGGGGTCGGATTTACCGCAGGCAAATCGACAGGAGATGTTTCGGCTTTTCGGGTCGTTGTTGTTGCCCTTGCAGAGGTTGAAGCGATTGCGGCGGTTGTTGAAAAAGTCGTCAGAACAGCGGTTGTTGAGGGCGAAGTAGGCAGAGGAGTTCTGACGGTTGTGCGCTGAGGACGCTTTTTCGGCGCAGTTGTTGTTTTGACCGCCGATATAACCGAAGCGGCAGTTGATTTAACCGTGTTTTTAACGCTCGTTTTCGGCTTTGCTGTTGTTTGCACCGTGCTGACCGCTTTTTCTTCTTCCGAAGTTTCTGCTGCAACTGTTGACGAAGCTTCTGCCGTATCAGATGTCAAATCCGTTGATACCGCTGATGTTTCGCTCGTCTGAACCTGATTTTCGCTTTCTTTTCGGCACGAAACGCAGGCAAAAAGAAAGATAAATGTAAGAAATAATGCAGTAAATCTTTTCATTTTATGTTACCTGAAAATTCCAATAATAAAATCAAATATTTGCCTGAAAAAGTCGAGAATCTTTTGGAAAAATGTTTTCTCGGCTGCTTTTTCAACCCTTTCAACGGCAAAAACCGTTCCGGAATCGTTTTTATAAAACAGCGTTCCGTCATCACCGGCGCAAATCGGGCTTATGCAGTAGCCCCGTGCCCCCTCGTCAGGAACAAAAAGCTGTTCGGTTATCGGCTCTTTCTGACCCGATCGGTCGGTCAAAATCGTTATTCCTCCCGGAGCGGAGTTATAAGACGAATAAATATAAACATTTCCGTTCTCGCTCTCAAAAGCGGTTGAAATGAGCATTTCATTCTGCGGATATCCGTTCATTTCAGCCGAATAAATCGGTGACAGAGTGCCTGCATCAATAACGCAAACCTTGCCGCCGAAGCCCTGAGACTGAACGCCGATATAAAGCCTGCCGTTATAAATAACGGGCGTTGAGGTGCTCGCCCCCGAGAGCTTCAAAAATTCGGGATTTCCGAATTTTCCGTCTGTGCCGAGAGGAACGGAATAAAGATATCCCGCTTTTGTAACGAAGAAAAGCTTGCCGCCGTATTCCGTGATTCCGCTTCTCTGATCACCGATAATCTCAATGCTGTCAATTGACTCTCCGCTCAATCTGTCAAAGCATTTGAGAGCGGACGGAGCTGTTTCTTCGGCAGAACCGTTATCTCCGCCGACAACAACATATTTTTGGTTAACGAAGCATTCAGACCAATAAAATCCGCCTTTTTGAGTATAACTCCACAATAATTCTCCGTTTTCGGCGTTAAGACAAACAAAATTTCCGTCAAGCTCTTCGTCATTCCAGAAACCCGTGTAAACGCATCCGCCGAATGAAACAATCGGAGTGAGCGCCTGACCGCCGAGAGCGTCGCTGAATTTCCAAAGCGGTTCGAGGGTGTTAAAATCAAACGCCTGAACCGTTCCGTTTTCGAGAGGGCAATATATCTTGCCGCCGTCAATGAGTGCGGGAGTGTAGCCGAAGCTTGGTTCGTCCGCCATTTCCGCCTGCCCGATTATTTCGCCGCTTTCCGCATCAAGCTTATAAAGCGTTTTTCGGCTCATCGTTATAACGCAGCCGTCGGCAAAGCTCGGAACGCTCGGGGCATCCCTGTAGCTTTTGCCGAGCTTCAGCGACCATTTAAGGCTTGCTTCGCTTGCGTTCACGGGCGTTTTTGCATCTGTTATCTCGCCGAATGCAAGAAATGAAAATGATGAACACAGAATCAGAATGCAGAGAAACAGACCGATTAATTTATTGATTTTTCTCATTTGCAAATACCTGCAATGAATTCAATAATTCTGCTGAACCATGTAATGTTGAGTGAAAGAGTGAGTTCTTCGCTCTTTTCGGGGGCGTTGCCTTTAATGTCGGCAAAATCAACGGTAATTGTTAATACAATGCTTCCCTCATCGGGGTTTGCATTCAGCGAAGCTTTGATGTTTTTGGGAAGATAGATTGCGTCTTTTGTGTCGGGCTCAGGCTGAGGCTCGGGTTCGGGTTCGGTCTGAGCTTCGGTAACTGTAACCTTGCACCAATTGGCAACCGTGGGAACCGTGCCGAGAGTCGGGTCATCAAAATCGCCCAAGGTGCAGAGCCAATATTCGCCGGGTTCGCTGAATGAAAGTGTGATTTTTCCGTCAGCGTCAAAAACTCCGAGAGATGAATAAGCCTTAAAATCCTTTGTTGAATAAACGCTCAGACCCGACATCGGGTTTGTCATTGCTTCAACAACTTCGGGCTTTGAAAGTCCGTAATACATGATTGCAAGGCCGCTTGCCGAAAGGGTAAATTCTTCGTCGGTCTCTGCGGCAACCTCGGTTTTATCCAATGTAACATAATAATCCGCATAGTAGCTGTCCTGATATGTATAAACGGAAATATAATCGCCGCCTGCGATAACTGCTGTGTCTGCGGCATAGCCCGTGTAAGCGCCGTATGCGTCAACATAAATGCCGTCGTTAGGAACTTTATCGTTAACGCAGAAGCCGAGAGCAGAGGTCGTTTTTCCGAAAGCTTTGCTCAAAAAGCCGTTGGTGGCGGCAAGATAATTGCCGCAGGTTTCGGCTGTGAAAGCGTCGCCGTAATATGCTTCATGGGCGGCAACGATGGCGTCAAAAACGGTGATTCCGTTAACGGGATTTCCGTTGTGGTCATTTTCCGAGAGGGTATAGCCGTATTTTTCGGCTATGCCGTCGGCAACTGTCAATTCGGTTTTGGGGATAACAACCGCTCCGTCATAAAAACTGAAGCTGACCGTGATTTCGTCCTCCGCCGCAAATGCCGCAGGCAGGCAGCACAGCGCCATCGCCAGCGCTAAGACAAGAGAACAGATTTTTGCTGCAAGGTTAGTTTTTTTCATTCTTTCTGCTTCCTTTCAGAAATAAAATATGCCCCTCCGTCCGGAACGGAGAGGCAAGATAAACTTTGAAAACCCTGCTGCATCAGAGCTTTTGAATTTGTTATGCCACCCTCCGCCGCCCGAAGGTAACTAACTTAATCACGGCTTAATTTCGGCATTCCGACTGTTACGGCAATGGCTGTTGCGACGGATTTGCACCGCACTTTCCCGAAAGAAAACCGCAATATTTAATTAGCATGCTTATGATATCACCAAAAAGGCTCCGTGTCAACAGATATTTAAGCCCGTCTGTATAATTCGACAAGCTCCGCAAGCTCGTTTGCAAGGTTAAAATCGATTTCTTCTTTCAAAGCCCGCCATTCCCAGTTGCCCTCGGCGGTAGAGGGAGTGTTCATTCTTGCGAACGAACCGAGATGCAGTAAATCCTGCATTGTCAGAACGGCGGTTTCGCCGACGGACGACAGAGCGGACTTGATAACGCCTTTAATTCTGCCCTCGGCTTCGCTGAGCCTCAGATATTTTTCGGCAAACTCAACATCGTCATGCCCTGCGTTTTCAAACCAGCCCTCAAGAGTGTCATTATCGTGCGTTCCGATATAAACAACGCAGTTCTTTTCATAATTATGCGGCAGATAATCGCTGTTTTCTCGGCTGTCAAATGCAAACTGCAAAACCTTCATGCCGGGGAATCCGCTTTCTTTCAGCAAATTAATCACATCTTCATCAACATAACCGAGATCCTCTGCAATGATATCTGGCTTGCCGAGCGAAGCTTCAACCGCTTTGAAAAATTCAATACCCGGGCCTTTCAGCCAAACTCCGTTAACTGCATTTTTCATTCCGTATTTGACGGCGTAATATGATGAAAAGCCCCTGAAATGGTCGATTCTGAGGCGGTCGAAAAGTGAAAGAGAATGTTCAAGCCGCTTTATCCACCAGCGGTAACCGTCCTTTCGCATATATTCCCAGTCAAAAATCGGATTTCCCCAAAGCTGACCCTCGCTGCTGAAGCCGTCGGGCGGCACTCCCGCAACTCTCAGCGGATTAAAATCGCCGTCAAGCTCAAACTGCCGAGGGTTGCCCCAGACATCTGCGCTGTCATGAGCAACATATATCGGCAAATCGCCGATAATATCAATTCCGTTATCGTTGGCATAGGCTTTCAGGGCGTTCCATTGACCGAAAAATAAATATTGAACCTTTTTGTGATATTCTTCTTCGTCCGAGAGCAAGGACTTTGCGCCGTCAACCGCCTGTTCATTCCGTGTTTTAAGCCCGAGCGGCCATTGATACCACGGCTTGCCGCCGAAAGAGCTTTTAAGCGACATAAACAGGGCGTAATCATCGAGCCAAAAGGCGTTTTCAGCGCAGAATTCGTCGTATTCTTCGCTTTTCGGCAGATTGTCGCAGGCTTTTCGCAAAACCTCGGAGCGGTGAAGATATATTTTGCCGTAATCCACCCTGCGGGGGTCGTTTCCCCAATCGATGCCGCCGTAATCGTCTTTTGTCAATAAGCCGTATTCACAAAGAATATCAAGGTCAATAAGATACGGATTTCCCGCAAAAGCCGAAAACGACTGATAAGGCGAATTGCCGAAGCCCGTGGGATTTAAAGGAAGAATCTGCCAATATTTTTGCTTTGCGGCTTTCAGAAAATCAACGAAATTAAAAGCTTCTTTTCCGAGCGTGCCGATTCCGAAGGGCGAGGGCAGGGAGGTTATGTGCATCAAAATTCCGCAGCTTCTTTTCATATTTTCAGCCGATTGCGGCGGTGGTTTCACGGTCAAAATAATGAGCGTGATCTCCGTCAACCAAAAGCCGAACGCTGTCACCGGGGCTTATTTTTCTCTCGGTTTTTATCTGTGCAATATTCTGCTTCCCGTCAAGGTCAAAATAGATGTTGGTTTCGCTGCCCATCATCTCGGCAATTTCGGTTTTAACGGTAATAACGCAGTCGTCTTTTGACGGGTTTACTTCTTCAGAGGCAATAAAATGCTCGGGACGAATGCCCAAAATGACTTCCCTGCCGATATAATCCGCAAGATATTCGGCTTTTTCTTTTGATACCGTCAGTTCATATCCCGAAAAACGAGCCTTTAATATTTCGCCGTCTTTCACGATTGTTGAATTGATAAAATTCATCTGAGGCGAGCCGATGAAGCCCGCAACGAACATGTTGGCAGGCTCGTTATAAAGCATCTGCGGAGTGTCGAACTGCTGAATGACGCCCTTATCCATAACAACTATTCTGTCCGCCATGGTCATTGCCTCGGTCTGGTCGTGCGTGACATAGACAAAGGTTGTCTGCAGCCTTTTGTGAAGCATTGTTATCTGGCTTCTCATTTCGGTTCTGAGCTTTGCATCAAGATTAGACAGAGGCTCGTCAAGCAGGAACACCTTGGGGTTACGAACCATAGCCCTGCCGAGCGCAACTCTCTGCCTCTGACCGCCTGAGAGAGCCTTGGGCTTTCGCTCAAGATAAGGCTCAATTTCAAGGATTTTTGCCGCCCACATGACCTTTTCGTCAATCTCTTTTTTCGGAAGCTTTTTAAGCTTCAGGGCAAACGCCATGTTTTTATAAACCGTCATGTGCGGATAGAGCGCATAGCTTTGAAAAACCATTGCTATGTCTCTGTCCTTTGGCGGAATATTGTTAACCTTTTTATTGTCAATATAGATTTCACCCGAGCTGATGTCCTCAAGGCCGGCAATCATTCTCAGCGTTGTTGATTTTCCGCAGCCCGACGGGCCGACGAGAACAACAAATTCCTTATCCTTTATTTCCAATGAAAGGTCGGGGATAACGGTGACCTTTCCGTTATCAAACGATTTAACAACATCCTTGAATTTTATTGTTGCCATATTAAGCCTCCGTTGAATGTTTATCCTTTAACTGCGCCTGCCAGAACGCCACGGATAATATATTTCTGGCAGAACAGATAAAATACGATTATCGGCAGAATTGTCAAAACAAGCATCGCCATTAGCGCACCCATATCCTTATTGCCGTAGCCGCCCGTCAGAGCCATCTGAATTGCAACGGGGAGCGTTCTGTTGCTGCCCGAGCCGAGAATAAGATAGGGGAGAAGATAATCGTTCCAGACCCACATCGCATTGAGAATTGCAACGGTTATCGCCGTCGGCTTCAGAATGGGGAAAATTATCAGAAAGAAAGTTTTCAAGGGGCTGCACCCGTCAATAACCGCCGCCTCTTCAATCTCGGTCGGAATGCTTTTGATGAATCCGCTGAACATAAACACAGACAGTCCTGCGCCGAATCCGAGATAAATAAAAATAATTCCGAGACGGTTGTTGAGATTAAGCTCAAAGGCGTAGTAGGTCATGGTATACATGACCATCTGAAACGGAACTATCATGCTGAAAACAAAAAGATAATAAAGCAGCTTTGTGAATTTGTTCTTAACTCTGACGAGATACCATGCGGTCATCGAGGTCAGCAGAACGATTCCTGCCACAGAAAAAACGGTTATGAATGCAGAATTTGCAAACGCACGGCTGAAATCCGCCTGAGTAAAGCCCTTGATAAAATTCTGAATTCCCGCAAAGGTTTCAACATTCGGCAGGGAAAAAGGGGACTGCGAAATATGAAAATTGCTTTTGAATGAATTGATAAGAATAATGACTATCGGAGCGAGGAAAACGACCGATATTATAAATAAAAGGATATATAAAAGAGACTCTCTGAACGCTCTGCGTGATTTCATTAGTGCTCAACCTCCTTTTGGCTCGTTGCCCTGAGCTGAATGAACGCAATCAGCGCAACGATTAAAAAGAATATGACAGCCTTTGCCTGACCGATTCCGTGCCACGAGGCAAGCTGAAGCCCCGTGTGGTCATAAAAGGTTTTGTAGATATCGAGCGCAAGCAGAGAGGTGTCGGGGGATTTGCCGTTGAGCGCAAGGTTCTGGTCAAAGAGCTTGAATGAATTGGTCAGAGTCAGAAAAGAGCAGATTGTAACCGACGGCATAACCATCGGTATAGTGACATGAAAAAGCGTCTGAGTCGGAGTTGCGCCGTCAATTGCCGCCGCTTCGTTCAGATACTCGGGTATATTCTGAATCCCCGCTATATATATAATCATCATATATCCGATGAGCTGCCAGTTCATCAGAATGACAAGCCCCCAAAAGCCGTATTTCGGGTCATATGTGATATCAACGCCGAAATAGCCCAGCACACCGTTGATGATAAGGCTCCATATATGACCGAGCACAATGCCGCCGATAAGATTCGGCATAAAAAATACGGTTCTGAAAGCGTTTGTGCCTTTCAGCCCCTTTGTCAGCAGCAGAGCAAGCGCAAAGGCGAGAATATTTATCGTGATAACGGAAACGACGGTGAATTTAACCGTCAGCCAAAGTGAATTCATAAAGGTTTTGTCGGTTGTGAATATCTTAATGTAATTTTCAAGCCCGACCCAGGTGCTTTCGTTAACAACCTTGAATTTCGTGAATGAAAGATAAACGCCGCTGATAAACGGAACGGCGAATGAGACGAGAAAAGCCGCAAGGGTCGGCAGAACGAAGATTGGAAAATATTTTTTAAGCGTTTTGTGCATATTATCAACTCCGGGAATTTAGCGGCTGCTCCGCACCGACGGAAGTTGCGGAACAGAGCAGCCTTGTATTTGAAATTATGCCCCGAATTCGTTTTTCCATTCGTCAACGGCGAGCTTTTTGACTTCGTCCCAAGACATTGTGCCTTGTGCGTATTTAAGCAATGCCGCTCCGAGATTGTCTTTGTAATTCTGACTCGGGAAAACGGTGAAGTTCCACGGCAGATTTGTGATATTATCCATGTTCATCCAGCGGATAACTTCTCTTGCAAGCGGGTCATCGGGAGTTTCGCCCTCCTCAAAGGTGTCAAAGGGAGCGATGAATTTAAGCTCGTCGGTAACAAATTTTTTACCCTTTTCAGAGCTGTAGAGCCAATAGAGGAAGTCTGCCGCCGCTTTCTGCTCGGCGGCGCTTGCTTTTGCGTTAATGCAGATAAAGTTTTCGGTTCCGATGCAGATTCCCGTGTTTTCTTCACCCGGAGCGCCGGTGTAAATTGGGAGGAACTTGATGCTTTCGGGCGCAACCTTGTTGCCCGTTACTCCGAGAATCTGAGACGCACCCCAATTTCCGTTCTGAACCATGGCGCATTTGCCAAGTGCAAATTCAGCCATTGAGGAGGTAACATCGATTGTTCCGAGCTTTTTCTTGTCGGTCGTTGAATTGTTGATATAAAGGTCAAAAATATTTTTGAATTTGTCGGAATAGGTGAAATCAATCGTTTTGTAGCCTTCGCCCGTGAAATCCGTTTTTTTGTCGTTAAATTCAAGCGTCAGGGGAATATTCATCAGGTGAGTCTGCCAACGCCAATCTTCGCCGGTTTTAAGAGAGGTTGAGGCAAAAACGCCGTCAATTCCAAGCTTTTCTTTATTTGCCTGCATGTCCTCAACAACGGCTTTCAGAGCGGAAAAGCTCTTGATATCATCTGCCGATGAATAGTCGGTCTTTTTGTCTGGCAGAGCAAAGTAAGCGTCAAGAATTTTTGAATTGTATATTATTCCGTAGCCCTCAACGACATAAGGAATGCCGTAAACGCCGCCGTCGGAGGAAACTGCAAGACTTTTGTCTTTCAGATGCTTATAAAGCTCGGTGTCTTTAAGGTCGGCGCAGTATTCAGACCATGAGGCGTAACCGATAGGGCCGTTAATCTGAAAAAGAGTCGGAGCGTCGCTCGTTGCCATTCTTGCGGTCAGGGTTGATTCGTAAGTTCCCGATGCGGCGGTTTCAACGATGAGCTTAACGCCGGTTTCGTTTTCGTATTCTTTTGCAATCCTGTCATAAACCTCTGCAATTTCGGGCTTGAAATTAAGATAGCGGATAACCTTAACCGTTTCGTTTGCATTGTTTCCGCCTGAGGGATTAACGGTGTTTGACGGGTTCCTGTTGCAGCCCGTGAAGGCGCAGAGAACCATTATTGCCGCCGCCAAAATCGCTGCTGTTTTCTTAACCATTTTGTTTACCTCCGTTTAAGAGTGATGTAATACAGCCTTAAATAATATTGAATCAGGCTAATAGTATTATTCACCCGAAAATCGGCGTTAATTCATTTTCTTCCTGTTTGCATCAGAACGCAAAAAAACAGATTATCGGCAGTCCCTTTCGGAACAATCGATAATCTGTTTAATTCATTTATTCAGTTTGCTTTTGACCTTAGCTGAATTTATCTTAAATTATGAACCGTAAGCCGATGAATAAGCAAGGTTTCTTCTGATCTTGTCGCAATAATCCTCTGCAACCTTTGCGGTTCTCTTGTCGTTTTCAACAAGTGCATATGTGCCTTTTTCGCCGAGAAGATCTTCGCTGTATGCCTCAAAAGATTCCGAACCCTTTGTTGCTCTGATTGAATTCTTCCAATCGAGATCTTCGGTGTTGTTGCTGACAAAGAACATGATGTGATAGCCGAAGTCGGTTTCGATTATACCGGTGTCACCGGCTTTTCTTGCTGAATCAAAGCTCCAATCAAGGAAAGGCTCAACATAGTTGTCGCTTATTCTGATATTCTCATAAAGACCGCCTGTTGAAGCGGAGCCTTCGTCCTCGCTGTTTTCCTCTGCAAATGTTGCAAAGCTGTCTTCGCTCTTGTCGCCCTTGAGCCACTCGTCATAGAGAGCCTTTGCCTTGTCGTATGTTGCCTTCTTCTCTTCATCCGTTACATTTTCGGAATCCTCTGCGTCAAACTTAACAAGGCAATGACGAACGCTGACGCTGTTGGTTGCGAAAGAGGGCTTAACGCTGATGATGATATAAACAGCCTTGTCGCCGGTTATCATTGTCTTATCTCCTGCCTTGCGGGCGTTATCAAATGCCCAGTCAGCGCCTTTTTCGGAAATAGCGGAGGTAAGAGTTGAATATGAAGCATTTTCGCTGAGAGTTGTCGGATCGGTGTCGTCCTTCTCCTCTTTGTCCTTATTCTTATATTCCTTTGCGGCTGAGATAAGCGTATCTTCGTTTGTTACCTTTTCATAAACAGCCTTTGCTTCGGCAATAACCTTATCGTTAGCTTCTTTTTGTCTTGCGGCAAGAGCGTCGTCCGATTCGCCGTCATTGGCTGTCAGAGTTGTGAATGCAAATGTGAAATAACGAACATCGGTGTAGTTATAATCCTTGGTGTTTTCGTCATATTCAGCTTTGATTTCTTCATCTGCAATGCCCTTCTTGAGTTCGTCCTGCTTGTCCTGATAGAAGTTCTGAGCAAGAGTTTCCATTTCAAGCTGCTTTCTGAAAGTTTTCTCGGTGAAGCCGCCGCCGAAGTTTGCTCTGAGATAAGCGTTAAGAGAATAGTTGTTTGAAGCAGCCTGAGTTCTGTAGTTCTCAACTGTTTCGTCAATCTCTGCTTTTTCGTCGTCTGTAAGCTCCATGCCTGCCTTAACAGCTTCGTTATAATAAGCGGTGATGGACTGAGCCTGGTTAACGGCGCTGCTCTTGATTACATCAGCCCAGGTGAGGGTGTTGCCGTCCTCATCCTTGCTGGTTGAATCCTGCTCGTCGGCGGGAATTGATGAATCAAAGCCCATGTTGTAGCCCATCTGAGCATAATAATCCGCCTGTGAAGAAAGCTGATTATACTGCATTGAATAATAATAATTGAACACGGTTTCGGAAATCTTATGTTCTCCGACCTTGATAGCGGTTGAGTGCTTCTCAATGATGCCGAAATCGTCAACAAGCTTCCATCCGATGCCGCCGACTATAGCGACAACAAGAACAACGGAGATAACTTTCTGAGCAATTTTTGAGGCAGCATTTCTTTTTTCAATGCTTTTTGCATTTTTTTTTGCAGCCTTGGCTATGCGGGCTTTTCGCTCCTCACGATAAACCTCGGCCTTGGTCTTGGAGCTTTCGTTTTTTGCCATTACTGTTCATCCTTTTCTTTTTATGTATTGATGCCGACGGAACAACACCGGCAGAATGTATATATATTATACTATTTTTACGAATTTTACAAGCGTTTTTGTGAAAATTTATTATCAATTCGTAATTTATTAATAAATTCAGTTGATTTTTCCGCTTGTCAGGCTGCCGTTCAGGAAATCCCGGCGAAAACGGACTTCGGGAACCTCAAAGCTTTTTCCGTTGAGATATTCAAGAATACCGGCGTCTGTCGTGAACGAAAATTTAAGGCGATAGGAATAAAGAAACTGCTTTTTGTAGCCCAGCGGTTTGTTGAGGGCGTTTGTTCCGTATTTTCCGTCGCCGAGCAGGGGGTGACCGATGCTTGCAAAATGGGCTCTTATCTGATGGGTTCTGCCCGTGAGCAGCTCAATTTCAACAAGACTCAGATTGCCCGATTCCGCAAGAACCGAATATTTTGTCTTAATCTGCTTTGCACCCGGGCGTTCTTCCGAGAAAACTTCAACCTTGTTTTTCTTTTCGTCTTTAATCAGCCAGCCCGTGAGAATGCCGCTTTTTTTGCGAAGCGTTCCGTGAATGACGCAGAGATAATATTTCTCAATCTCACGGTCTTTAAGCTTCTGATTCAGAATTCGGAGGCTTTCGGCGTTCTTTGCCGCAATAACGATTCCGCCCGTGTTTCTGTCGATTCTGTTGACAAGGGCAGGCGCAAACGAGTTTTCGTCCTTCGGGTCGTATTCACCTTTTTCATAAAGATAACGCTTAACTCTTGTAATAAGAGTGTCGTTGTATTCGTTTTCATCGGGGTGAGAAAGCAGCCCGACCTTTTTGTCGAGCAGCATTATGTTTTCATCCTCATAAACGATGTCAAGATTCTTTGATGCGGAAAGAAAATCGTATTTTTCATCCGCAGGGGCAAAGAACTCGTCGTTTATATACATATCTATAATATCGTTTTCGGCAAGCTTCTGAGCAATGTCACCCTTTTTGGAGTTGACCTTTATCCGCTTTGTGCGGATATATTTATACATAAGCGATTTCGGCAGAGCGGGCACAGCCTTTGTTATGAATTTGTCGAGCCTCTGCCCGGCGTCGTTTTTTGAAATGGTGAATGTTTTCAATTTATTATCTCTCCGAATCAAAATATGTCTTTTCAAAACCGCTCTCATGGTGTATAATATATCCATTATAATTGGGAGCGGTGAATGTGAGCAAGAATAACAACAAGCCCGAAAATCTGCATGAAAACCACAGAGCGAGGGTCAGAGAAACCTTTAAACGCACGGGAGCCGACGGAATGCCCGACCATAACCTGCTGGAGCTTCTGCTTTTTTATTCCATTCCGAGAAAGGATACCAATGAGATTGCCCACAGGCTTATTGCGGCGTTCGGCTCTCTGAGCAGAGTGTTTGACGCTTCTTATGAGGAGCTTATGGAAATTGACGGAATAGGCGAAAGCTCCGCTTTGCTGATATCAATGATTCCGTCGATATGCAGGCGGTATATTGAAAGCTCTAATTCGCCCAAGGTCAATTTATCCGAGCCTGAGGAAGCAATGAATTACATTATCCGCAAATACTACGGAAGCAACAAGGTTGAGTCTTTTTATATGCTCTGCCTCGATGCCGTCGGCAATCTTCTCAATTGCTGCAAGCTCGGGGAGGGAACTCCCGGGAGCGTTATCGTTGATAAACGCAAAGTGCTTGAAACTGCGCTGAGGAATAAAGCGGATAAGGTCATTTTTGCCCATAATCACCCAAACGGAATTGCCGCTCCGTCAAAGGATGACATTAACATGACAAGCGAGCTGTCGTCGGTTCTTTTCTCAGTCGGAATCAGGCTTGCAGACCATATCATCGTTGCAGGAAACGAAGCGGTTTCTCTTGCTTCGGTTGAAAAATTCAGACCTCTGTTTATGTGATTATTTCACGGAGCTGCCGCATTCAGCGCAGATAACGGCGTAAAATGCGGCAGCTCTTTTTAATTAAAATTTAATTGTAACCTTATGTTCTCCCGGATTGCCTTTGATTTTGAGAATTGCGGCTTCGGAATCGGCAACGGGCTCTACCGTATATTCAGCGTCACATTCGATATCGGAATATTTTTTGTGAACATAGATTTCTGTCGGCAGAGAGTATTCTTTGTCCTGAGTATATGACATTGTAAATACATCGTTTTCTCTGTCGTATCCGTATTTGTCGATAACGCCGCAGACCGCAACGGGAGCTGTTCTGACGAGCGATGTCATAATCGGGTTGTCAAGCAAGCCGTTATAGTAACACCAATAGGTCTGACCCCATTGATTTGAGTCGAATTTGTCAAGCAGATAATTGATGTGAAACAACCAATCCGTACCCTCGGACTGACCGCCCCATTCGCCGACGATTACGGGAACATCAAGTCTGTCCTGCGAGCGCTTGTGTTCGTCAAAAATCGAGCCGACTCTGGAATTGCTTGCGTATTTATATGCGGGCGTGTCAACCATAAGGTCATAAGCATGGGGAGCGAAGCAGAGATTCTTTTCACGCTTGCCGTCGTAGCTGACTGCGGGAGTAGAATAGGGTATTCCCAAATTTGAATAATAGCTGTTTTCCATAATGATAATGCCGTTGTCGGTAACCTCTCTGACGGCTTTTGCGGTTCTGTTGATAAACTGAGAATATGCGCCGGTGTCAAATTTCTTAATCAGTTTATCGCCTGCACTTGTAACCTTTCTGAAAAGCGTCGGGTCATCAAACGGCTCAAGGCATCTTATGGCGTTCTTTGTCATGAGCATTTTAAGCATGAAGCCTTTTTTGCAGCGTTTGTCGGTGAGAACGGTTTTTGCAACATTTGCAATCAGCTTTCTGAAAACCTTGCCTCCGTCCGTGCCGGGGAAAGGCTCGTTCATAAGGTCAAAGCCGAAAAGAGCGGGATGATCCTTGAATCTTTCGGCAACATGCTTCCACATGTTGCAGTAATAGGTCTGGAGCGGCACACCGTTATATTCTTTGTTTGCCCAGAAATTATCAAACGATTTGTGGACTGCCTTGCCCCAGAAATAGCCCTCAGCCCAAACTATTTTTGTCGGTTTGAACTCAGCGCCGTCGGTTAAACATGCCCAGCCGGGTGCGCCGTCGCCGCTGTTTTCTGCGTCTCCGCCGTAAAGATCCTGATGCATGTCAAGGAAGAAATATATACCGTATTTTGCGCAAAGGTCTGCAACCTTCTGAACCTTGTCGAGGTATTCCTCGTTGTATTTGTTCGGTTCGGGTTCAACGCCGTCCCAGGTAAGGCCGAGTCTGATAAGATTAAAGCCGTATTTGCTTAACTGCGAAATAAGCTTCTCATCAAAATCAAGAGAGTAGGTTCTTCCCTGTCCGTCCTTAACATGGCGGCCTTTGTCGCAAAGGTTCATTCCGTTGAAAATGCGCTGTCTGCCTTCGGAATCAATGAATCGTTTTTCAAATGTTGATATTTTTAGCATTTGATTTTCTCCTTTCGGATTTTAACCGAATAATTGATAACAATTTAATTATATCATCCGCCGCTGTGAAAATCAACACCGATTTGAAATCAAAAATGCAGACAAAAGCCTTGTTTTGTATTGCACATGAAGAAAAAGTATGCTATAATAACTAAATGTATGAGGAAATATTCCTTATAAAAATTATAATGAATAGAGGTAATCAACTTGGCGGCATCGTTACTTTTCAAAATGTATTGCAGAACTTATCAGGGAATATTCCGTGTGGCGGTTAATTTTCTGAGCTGGAAAGAGCCTGAGGTTATTAAGGGCGCAGGCGGAGTAAAGAAGCTGCCTGAGGTTGTTAAGGCTAACGGGCATAACAGCGTTCTGATAGTCACCGATAAGGGTCTTATGGGTCTGCATCTGCTTGACGGACTTTTTGAGGGCCTTGAGAAAGCGGGAGTTCACTATGCTGTTTATGACGGAACTCAGCCGAATCCCACTATCAACAATATTGAAGAAGCAAGGCAGCTTTATATTGACAATAACTGCTCTGCCGTTATCGCTTTCGGCGGCGGTTCTCCGATGGACTGTGCAAAGGCAGCTGCGGCAAGAATTGCAAGGCCTAAGATGAGCGTTCAGCAGATGAGAGGAACTCTTAAAATTCTCAAGAAGCTCCCGACCCTTTATGCCGTTCCGACAACTGCGGGCACAGGCTCGGAGACAACGCTTGCGGCCGTTGTTTCTGACCCGACAACCCATGAAAAATATGCTTTGCAGGATCCCGTTCTTCGCCCGAAATATGCGGTTCTTGACCCCGAACTGACCCTCGGACTTCCGCCTCACATCACTTCAACAACTGGTATGGACGCTCTCACTCATGCCGTTGAGGCTTACATAGGCCACAGCAACACCAAAGGCACAATTGCCGCAGCAGAGAAAGCAACAAAAATGATTTTTGACAATATCCTGAAGGTCTATGAAAACGGCAAGGATGTTCAGGCAAGAGAAAATATGCTCGAAGCATCTTATCTTGCAGGTATTGCGTTCACAAGAGCTTATGTCGGCTATGTTCATGCGATAGCTCATAATCTCGGCGGTATGTACGGCACTCCTCACGGCCTTGCCAACGCCGTAATTCTTCCCTATGTGCTTGAATGGTACGGTTCTTCGGCATATAAACCGCTTGCAAAGCTTGCAGATGTTGCAGGTCTTGACACAAACGGCCTTTCCGAGGAGCAGAAGGCAAAGCTGTTCATTCAGAAAATCAAAGACTTTAACAAGGCGCTCAACATTCCCGAGCATATCGACATTTTTGAAAAGGATGTTCCGATTATTGCTCAGAGAGCCGCCAAAGAGGGCAATCCTCTCTATCCCGTTCCCAAAATCATGGATATCGAAGATTTCAAGACGGTTATCCGTCAGGTCGGAAATCTTTAATGACTTTCAGACAATTTATATAATTTGTCTGAGTTTATTCGTTGCTGATTATTGCCATTTTTTTGTAATTATGTTTAAATATAACCAAATAATGGTTTATGGGATGTGTTAAAAATGAAAACTCGCAGGGCAGTAAGTCTTATAATGTCGGTTGTTATTTTCATAACCTCCTGCTGCACGGTTGCTTTTGCGGCGGATAACAACAAATGGCAGCCGAAGAATTCCGAGCCGTTTGTTTTTGTTCACGGACTTAACGGCTGGGGCGGCGCAGAAGATATTAACGGCATAATGCCTTATTGGGGAGCAACAACGGGCGACCTCATGGCTTATCTCGAAAACGAGGGCTATGAATGTTATTCCGCTTCTGTCGGTCCTCTCAGCAGCGCATGGGACAGAGCCTGCGAGCTTTATGCACAGATTCTCGGAACAACCGTTGATTACGGCGAAGCTCATTCAAAAGAGTATAACCACAGAAGATACGGCAGAACATATTATCAGGGTTTGGTTCCCGATTGGGGCGAGCTTGACGAAAACGGAAAAATTCAGCAGATTCATTTTATCGGTCACAGCTTCGGCGGAACGACAATCAGAATGCTCATTCAGCTTTTGACCGAGGGCTCGGCGGAAGAAATGGCTGTCACCCCCGAAAATGAGATTTCTGGTCTCTTTACCGGCGGAAAGGGCGATTGGGTTAAGAGCGCAACAACGATTTGCACTCCTCACAACAGCGCATCTATATATTATCCGCTTGTTCTGCTCGGCCTTGACAAGGTAGTTCAGACTGTCAGCTTCCTTTATGCAGGCATCATGGGCAGATCCATTTTTAACGGCGGAATGGTTGATTTCCACCTTGAGCAGTTCGGCTTGACCGAGATTCCGGGCATAGGTGGCGCAGATCCTTTGGTTTCGGCTATGAAAAGAATACTTGATAACAAAGAGGATTCCTGCCAATATGACCTGACTCCCGAGGGAAATAAAAAGCTCAATGAAAAGCTCAGCGTTAACGAAAATGTATATTATTTTTCATATCCGTTTTCAACAACCGTTGAGGTTCCCGGTCTCGGAATTCAGCTTCCGAGAATCACAACCAATCCCGTTATAATGCTCACTTCTCTTGCAATGGGCGTTATGAAGTTTACCGATCCGGTCAACGGCAATGTTTATGATGATGAATGGCTTGCAAATGATGCTCTTGTTAATACCGAGAGCGAAAAATATCCGATAGGCGAGCCTTATACCGAATATGACCCCGACAATGTTCAGCCGGGTGTGTGGAATGTTATGCCCGTTCAGACGGGAGATCACGGAACGGCAATAGGACTTTTTGCAGATAAGGAAGAAACTCAAGAGTTTTATCTGAATCTCTGCGAAATGCTCAATGCTCTTCCGGACTAAAAATTAATTCAGGAGAGAAATAAGTTGAAATTTGACACGGTTATCGTAGGGGCAGGCCCTGCGGGAATATTCACCGCTCTTGAAATGCTCAGGTGCGGCAGTAAGCAGAAAATTCTTATCGTTGAAAAGGGCAAGGCGGTTGAAGACAGACATTGCCCGAAGGCAAAAATCGGTCATTGCGTGAGCTGTAAGCCTTATTGCCATATAACAACGGGCTTTTCGGGCGCAGGCGCATTTTCCGACGGAAAGCTTTCCCTCAGCTATGAGGTAGGCGGCGACCTTCCGTCGCTTATCGGCGAGGATGTCGCTCAGGAAACCATTGATTACACCGACAAGATTTATCTTGAATTCGGCGCTGATGAAAAAATCGAGGGTGTCAGCAACAGCGACGCCGTTAAGGAAATCAGAAGCAAGGCGATTCAGACGGGTCTGAAGCTTGTTGACTGCCCGATTCGCCACCTCGGAACCGAGAAAGCGCAGGATCTTTATTATTCAATCGAACAGCATCTTGCAAAAAACGGCGTTGAAATGATGTTCGGCTTTGAATGTCTTGATGTTATAATGAAAGACGACAGATGCATGGGCGTTGTCATAACCGACGGCAAGGTCAGCCACGAGGTTTATGCGGATAATACCGTTATTGCGGCGGGCAGGCGAGGAGCGGATTGGCTTGAAGCGAAATGCGCCCAGCATAATATTGCTCATCAGCCCGGAACTGTTGATATCGGCGTTCGTGTTGAAGTTCGCAACGAAATAATCGAGAAGATAAACGAAGTGCTTTACGAATCAAAGCTTATCGGTTATCCGCTTCCGTTCAAAAACAAGGTTCGCACATTCTGCCAGAATCCCGGCGGCTTTGTCAGCCAGGAGAATTATGACAATGACCTTGCGGTTGTCAACGGTCATTCGTATAAGGACATTAAATCCAACAACACAAACCTTGCAATTCTCTGCTCTCATAACTTCAATGAGCCTTTCAATCAGCCGATTGCATACGCTCAGAAGGTCGGCGAGCTGACTAACATGCTCGGAGCGGGTCATATCCTCGTTCAGCGTTTCGGCGATATTCTTGACGGCAAGCGCACCTGGCAAAAGGAGCTTTCGCAGTCAAATGTTAAGCCCACCCTTGTTGATGCCGTTGCGGGCGATATCACCGCCGCAATGCCTTACCGTGCAATGGTTAACATCATCAACTTCATTCAGGCGGTTGACCATGTTGTGCCCGGCTTTGCTTCAAGAGAAACCCTGCTCTATTCGCCCGAGCTTAAATTCTACAGCAACCGTGTTAAAATGGATAAGGATTTCAACACGAATGTTGAAGGACTTCATTGCCTCGGCGATTCAAGCGGATGGACAAGAGGACTTATGATGGCTTCGGTCATGGGAGTTCTAATGGGCAGAAAGCTTGCTGAAAAGGAAAAGCATAAAGTTTAATAAATAACTGAGCTGTCGCTGAAAATGCGGCAGCTCTTTTTTTAGATGGCGTTAATATAGGAAAAATCATAGAGAAAAAATAATTTTTCTTAAAAAGTTCAACAAACTTTTTTGACGCAAAACAGGCAAATGTTCATTCTTTGTTTATATTATCCAAATCCAAACTCTTTTTGTTGTGCACAATAACTAAAATAATAATCGGCATTGCGATTAATCTGTAAAGGCTGAATAGTTTCTGAGAGTCAATTATTTATGCAATATGCACAAATCTGAATGCCTATATTTGTGCAAAATCACTTGACAATTTCAAAAAAATGAGTATAATAAAGACACAACAAAGGAAAAGAAAGGATGAATGTTATGAGATTTGATAATGAAACCTTTGAAATCGAAAAGGAGCTCATAAAAGAGATCAACAGCGAAAAGAAGTTCCTTACATTCAGAAAGCTTTTCAAGATTCTTGAGCTGAATGCTCTGCTCAGGGGCTGAGAAGCACTCCCGCTGTGAACATTATCCTCACGGATAATTTAATATATTCTGAGTCGGGTTTTTAATCCTGTCTCAGAGCAAAGGAAAAACAGCGCAGACCGTAAATGAGACTTTCAAAATCTCATTTCGGTCTGCTTTTTTTGTCAAAATAATCTTCTTCACCGCATATACTTTTTGTATATAGGAGGGATTGCCGTGAATTGCTGTATTACTGAGCTGAGGTGCAAGGAAGTTATTAATAAAGCAAACGGCTGCCGTCTTGGATTTGTCAGCGATGTTGAGGTCGATTCCTGCTGCGGCAGGGTGGTTGCGCTGATTGTTTTCGGCAGACCGAAATACTGGGGAATCTGCGGCAGGCGTGAGAGAATAAGGGTCAGGTGGGAGGATATCGATGTCATCGGCAACGACACGATATTGGTCTGCAAAGCGCAGACGGATAATTCAAAAAGAAAAAGACTCAGGGATTGATTTCGGTTTCATTGATTCCGTGCCAACAAAAAACGACAGCCGCCTTTCGGTGACTGCCGTTTTAATTTTAAATACAAATTATCAATACTTGAAATCTTTATAGATAATGTGAGTTGTTGCGGTTGCGGTTCCTGAACCAACGCTGATATCAATTGCAACAGCTATGTCAAATTCAACCGTAAGCTTAACAAGATGACCTGTTGCGCCGTCAACAACTGCCGTAACCTTTGCGTTCTTGTAGCTTTCTTCGATAACTGCGCCTGCATATGTGCCTTCAACTGCGTCATAAATGACTTCGCCCGTCTTGTGGTCATAATAGCCCTTGTCTTCCTTGCCTACGCAGATGCCGCACTTGTCAATGGGAGCGTTTGTGTACTTCTCGGATTCAGAACCCTTGCTGTTGCCGCCCTTAACATTGAGAACGATGGTGTACTGATTGCCGTTAGCGGTGCAGGTTGCGTTTGTAACATCAGCCTCGGTGAGAGTGCTCTTGCGAAGATAATGTCTCTTTGCGTCGCTGTCCCACTTGCCTTTTGTTACGGTTTCGGTGTATTTATTATCTGCACCAACGCCCATGAATTTATAAACAAGGCTCTTGAATGCTTTAAGAGCAACGCCTGCATCAAGATTTTCGTTGTCTGTCATGCGCTCCTTATAAAAGCCTGCTTTTGCGTCGAATGCCGAGTTAACGGCGTTGTTATAAACAGCAATGATTTCAGCCTTTGTTTCGGGAGCCTTTTCAATCTTGGGAGCCGCTGTTGTGCCCTCGGTTGTGCTTGCATCGGGGGCGGAAGCGTCGGGTGTTGAAGCGTCGTCGGAAACGGGAGCGGTCGGGTCGGATACAGCATCCGTTGCGGGCTGTGTTTCAGCGTTTGCGGGAGCTTCGGTAACATCCATAGCCTCGGTTGTGGTTGTGGTTTCGTCAGGGTTTTCCTTTTTGCCGCATGCTGCAAAGCTGAAAACGAGAACAGCGGCAAGAAGAAGTGCGAGAATTTTTTTCATCGGGTTTTCTCCTTTCAATATTGAATACCTTAACGGTATCGGTTACGGTTTTTATCGTGTTTCAACGGAATTTATGAATTTGTCAAAGGCTTTCATGCCCTCGAAATCTCTCTTGAATACTCCTGCGTGTTCAAGAACCGTTGCAAACACCTTGCCGACCTCGGCTTTGAGAATATCCATTACATTTTCGGAATTAATATCGCTGTATTCGGGAATGAATTTTTCAGCCCAATCGGCGTGCTTTGCGGTTTCTTCGCTTGCTCTGAGGTCTTTGCCGCCGACTATCGCATCTGCGAGAGCTTCAAGCTCGGTTTTAAGTCTCGGGGGAAGAACGGCAAGACCCATAACCTCAATAAGTCCTATGTTCTCTTTCTTGATGTGGTGAAGCTCCGCATGAGGATGATAAACGCCGAGCGGATGCTCCTCGGTGGTTATGTTGTTGCGAAGCACAAGGTCAAGCTCATAAGCGTCGCCTCTGCGTCTTGCAATCGGGGTTATCGTGTTATGCGGCGTGCAGTCGGTTTCCGCAAAGATGAAAGCGCTCTCATCGGTGTACGAACGCCAGGAGGTGAGAATTTTATCCGCAAGCTCGGCAAGCCTTTCGGGGCTTTCGGACTGAAGCCTGATTGTTGACATCGGCCATTTGACAATGCCGGCTTTTATGTCGCCGAAGCCGCTGAAATTAATCTCTTTTTCAATCGGCGCTCTTTCCATTGCAAATTCATATCTGCCGCCCTGAAAATGCTCATGGCTCAGAATTGAGCCGCCGACGATGGGCAGATCTGCATTTGAGCCGATGAAATAATGGGGGAACAGACCGACAAATTCAAGAAGCTTTGAAAATGCGGATTTGTCAATTTTCATCGGAGTGTGCGAACCGTTGAAAACGATGCAATGCTCATTATAATAAACATAAGGGGAATACTGCATGAACCATTGAGAATTGTTAATCGTAATAGGAATAATTCTGTGGTTCTGTCTTGCGGGGAAATCAACTCTGCCTGCATAGCCCTCGCACTCTCTGCAAAGCTGGCATTTCGGATAGCCCGACTGCGGAGCATTCTTGGCGGCGGCAATGGCTTTCGGGTCTTTTTCAGGCTTTGAAAGATTGACGGTTATATCAATCGTTCCGTAATTGCTGTCATACTGCCATTTCATTATTTTTGCGATTCTGTCACGGCGGATATAATTTGTGTCGCCGCTCAAAGCATAATAATAATCCGTTGCCTTTTCGGGCGATTCGGCATAGAGAGAGCCGAATTTATCAATAACCTGTGACGGGCGGGGAGTGAGCGCACCCATAATCGCCGTGTCAAACAAATCTCTGTATGTAATCGAATCCTCGATTAATCCGTTTTCTGCGGCGTAGTCGCAGATTTTATCCAAAAGCTCGTGAAGTTCGCCTTCTGCTTCGGGGCAGGAAAAATCGATCGAATCCTTTTTAAGCAGATATAAAATGCTGTTTGTGCAATAAACACGGTCGGTTTCCTCAATAAGTCCGTGAGCAACGGCGTTTGAAATTAATGATTTGATATATGAATCTATCATGTTGAATCCCTGCTTTCAATTATTGTTCATCATCAATGAGTCCGTAGTATCTGCCGAACCAATAGGGGAGAAGATAACAGCTCGGGCAGAGGGCAACCGAATCGTTTCCGCCCTCATAATCATAAGGGTTCCTGTCATATTTGAACATCGGTTTTTCGTCAAGGTCGAGCGGAACAAGAAGCTGTTTATTGCCGCCCCATTTTGCCTGCGCATCGTCAAAAACAAGATCTTTGCGCTTTGAATTATACATTCTTCTGTTGATGAAGTCAATCGGAATGTCTCTGAGAGCTTTAACGGCAATGTCAATGTCGCACGGCTCGTCTGTGAATGCGCCGTAAATCAGATTCCACATGCTGCTGTGCTCGGGTCTCTCATAGTCCCAATGATGCTTCATGCCCATGAGGAGAAGCGACCTTACCATTTCGTCCTGTTCAATTCTGAGGATGGTTGCGGTGCAGAGGAAGGCAAGATTATCGTCAATGTGAGTTATTCTTGCGTCGTCTTTTTTATGCTGAGCCGCATTGAGAATATAGTGTTCATCAATGGCGAGGTGCATGAACTCTTTGCGGTATTTTTCATCGCCCGTCATGTGATAAGCAACATCAAGGAATGTCAGAATTTCAAGCGAATTAACGCATTTTTCCCAAAGCCACATGCTGTTGCCGTTAAGCTCGGACGGAGTCCAGCAAGCCCAGGTTGTCGGCAGACCGTCGATATCGCAGAGCCTGTAATTATGCTCAATCATGTGGTCAACAATGTCGGTGATTATTTCTCTGATGAACGCTTTTTCTTCCTCATCGGCGCAGAAATCATAATAGAGCGAAAAGCCGAAAAAGTGACCCGTCATTTCGTCGCTTGAGGTTTCGCCGAGCCATTCGCATTTGCCGTCGGGAGCCTTGTGCCATTCGCACCAGTCAACATTCTCTTCCGTTCCGACTCCGTAGTTTGGGTCGCCCTCAAAGCGAACCGCTCTTGCGGTGAAGCCCTTTATTCCCGAAACCTTGGTCAGAAAAGCGCAGGCTTTCATTGAACGCCTTGCGGCTTCAAGAACTTTTTCATCTTTGGTGACGGCGTAGCAGTAGCAAAGCGCAGCGAGATATGTATGAGTCCACAGACCGTCATTGTCGCTGGTTCTCGTGGCTCCCGTTGCAATGTCAAAGTTTTCAATTCCGGTTTTGTCATTAATAAATCCGGGAGATCTGACATAATATTTTTCGGCAAGGTCAAAGGAATAATCTGCCTTTTCTTTAAGCGTCATTTCCTTTTCTGAAATTTTCGTAACGCCGGAATCCGTCGCTGTCCAGATATCGGAACCGACAGCAATTGCGGCGTTGACATTTTCTTCGCAGACCCAGCGGGTTGCGGGCAGATGCTTTGCAGCGCCGTTTTTGATTATTATAAGCCCTGCATTTGAGCCGAGAATGATTCTGCCGTCATCGGAAAAATTGATGCTGTTGATTTTTTCTTCGGGCAGACAGCTTATTTCCTCATGGCCGAACCAGCCGCAGCGGTTGTCATATATGTAAAGTCCGTCGTCCGTTCCGAGCCAGAGAAAACCGAGCTTACCGTCATATTTAACCGTGTTTATCACGGTTTCGGGCATGTCGGCGTGTTCGGGATAAACACATCTCCAATGCTTTCTCTTCCCCGCAAATATCGTCAGGCATCTGCCGTTGAAAGAAACAAGCCTTTCATCGTTGCAGGCAAGACCGAACGCAGGCAAATCGGTTTCAAAATGATAAACGAATTTGCCGTTTTCAAGTTTATAAAGAGCGCTTGCGGTAATGAGAAAAACGGTGTTTTTGCCGTCGATGCCGACAATTTCTTCTTCAAATTTCTGAAATTCGGAGATTTCGCCGTCAACGCTTGTAAAAAGAGTTTTGCCCGAAGCGAAATAAACCGTATCGTTTGAATCAACAGAAATAACGCTGACTCTGCCGCAGGCAAAAACGCCGAAGCCGCCGTCGGGCTTTGTGAAGTTAAGGCCGCTTTCCGTGCCGATATAAACGGTTTTTTTGCTGTCGGCGGCGAGGCACAGAGCCTTGCTGTCAAGCAAACCGTTTGACGAATTGAAATATTCGCACACTCTTTGCGGAAATTTATGGCTTGAATAATTGCCTTTTCTTTCCATTTTTATATTCTCCTTACTGAACGGTAATTGAAGTCTGTGCGTAATTACCCGAATTTTTCTCTTTTATTATTATTTTTCTTTCGCCCGATTCGCAGGTTCTTCCGACGGTGAAAGTCCATGAAGCAACGCCCGAGCTGTCGGCCTTTTTGCTTTCAAGTCCGCTGTATGAAGCGGCTTTATTATCCGATTCATAAAACTCGATGCCGTATTCCGCACCGGGTTTTCCCATGATTATAACGGTTGCGGAATCGCCTCTGCCGACGGGCGAGGTCTTGGTGATTACCGAAACGCCGTTGCTGATTTCTTCAATTTTGGCCGAAGCGGATGTCGTGGCGGCAGGCTTTGAAGTTGTCTTTGCAGGCTGATTATCGGCTTTTGTGCTGTTAACGGTTTGCGAAGCCGTTGTTTTATTTGCCGAATCGGTCTTTTTTTCGGCTTGGCGTTCGGTTGTTTTTTCATTGTAATAGTAATATGTATATGTGCCGTCCGAGCGAACGGATTCGGGCGGCGTTGAGCTGCTTGGCTTAGCCGAAGCGGCTTTCGCAGAGGTTGATGAGCTTTCATTTACGGCGGTTTGAGAGCTGCTGTCGGTTTTCTCCGTCTCTGAAACAACAGAAACAAATTCCGATTCCGAAACCGACGAATCAGCGGCCGAGCTTACGGCCTCGCTCGGCTTTTTATCCTTGCCGCCGCAGGCCGAAAAAGCGGTTATTGCAAATGCGGCGATAACCAAAACGGCTGAAAGAATTCTGATTTTATTGTTCAACTGTTTTCACCTCACAGCTTTATTGATATTTCTCCCGATGAAATAATATCAATCGTGTCGTCGGAACGGCGGACTACAAGGTTGCAAAAGCTGTTAACATCAATCGCAATGCCGGAATATTCCTTTCCGTTCTTCACATATTTAATGTTTCTGTTCAGTATGAACAGTCTGTTTTTATATTCGCTGAGCATCAGCTCGTTATCGGGTTCATCAACATATTCAAGAATGAGTCTTGATATCATTTGGGCAAAATCTGTTTTGCCGAGCTCAACATCAATGTGTATGTTTCCGGCAATATCAAGACTTTCGGGGAAATCAGCGGTTGTTACATTAATTCCGATTCCGATTGCAACATATTCCTTACCGCCGTTTGCAAATTTTTCGGTCAGAATTCCGCAGACCTTCTTTTTGTCGATGAAAATATCGTTGACCCACTTGATTTCGGGAACGCATCCGACCGATTCAAGAACCGAGCAGACGGCAACCGCCGCCGCAGGGGTCAGAAGCTCACATTCTTCATCGGGCGCAGGGAAAACAAGGGTCATGTAAAGCCCCGTATCTTTCGGAGAAAAGAAAGATTTTCCGTGGCGTCCTCTGCCTGCCGTCTGTTCGTTAGCGATTATCAGAGAGGGCATGGGCAGAGAAGATGCGTTTTCCTTTGCATAAGTGTTGGTTGAAGGCAGAGATTCAAAAATAACCGTATTTATTTCAGACATATTATTCTCCTCTAATACTCAGAATCAGGAAATATAATTCTTCGGGTTTTGGGTTTCGCCGTTTCGGATAACTTCAAAGTGAAGATGCGGGCCTGTTGAGTTACCCGTTGAGCCGACCTTGCCTATAGTCTGACCCGCTTCAACATAATCTCCGACCGATACGGTTATCGAGCCTTTAACCATATGAGCGTATCGGGTTTTATAGCCGTCGCCGTGGTTAATCAGAACCATGTTTCCGTAGCCCGAATTGCTGCGCTGAACTACCTCAACTCTGCCGCTCTTTGAAGCGATAACGGGTGTTCCGAGAGCGCCGCCGCCTCCTCTTGTGAGGTCAATTCCGTTGTGCCAGCCGCTGCTTCTCCAGCCGTAAGGCGAGCTGACATAGTGGCAGCTCGGAGCAGGCCAGAGGAAGCCGAGCTTTGAAGCTTCGCCGATATAAACTCCGCCGAATGTGGTCTTTGTGCCGACGGAAACAATCTCGTCAACAGGTTCGGTGATGGTTTCATAAGAATATTCGGTATCCTGAAGAATACCGTCAATATAAATCTGCGTTTTGGTAACTCTTTCGCTGCCGTCAACGCCTTCTTGGATAACCTGTCTGTAGCCGCTGTATTTGGTGGCGTCACGCCTTTGAACGGTATCAAATTCAATGTCTCTGACCGTTGAGGTCGAAACGATTTTCTTAATGCTGACAAGCTTTTGAGCGTTTTTGACAATAATGCTGTCGCCCGCCTGAATGTCCTCCCAATCATAGCTCGGATTCAGAGCGCTGATTATATCGGCAGAAACTCCGTTTTCTTCTGCAATCGATTCAAGAGAATCTCCGTCCTGAATTATATAAGCCTCTGCTTCGGATTTGGTTCCCAAAACCGTTTCCGAAAGCTTTGCGGCATCCCACATAGCGTTGGAATCGTCGGGATAAAGACCCTGAACATAGTCAATATTTTCCGCAAAACCGACAACATAGTTGTTTTTCTCCGCATCTTCTTCATAAGGCGCAAGAATATCGTAAAAAACGGTTTTGGCGTCTGCCTCGTTCTTAACTGCACAAATAAAGTCGCCGTCAATGTAAATTCCGCAGGCGTGAGTAAGGTTGTCAACGGAATTTTCAATCATTTTATCGGAAATCGACTGAGCGTCGTTAAGCTGGTCGAGCGAAACAAGGCTGAGATTGTATTTAGCGTTAAGATTAGATGCCGAAGCGGCGGGAACAGAGGTTTTTATTGCAGAGTTTGAGCCGTATGCTCCCGAGGTCAGTCGGTCTTTAACAAGATCTATAGCTTCAATATAAACCGATTCATTGCTGATGTAGCCGATGCTCTGATCGTTATAAATAACTTCAAGCGCAAATGTAACATCGTTCCAATAGCTGACTGTTAAAACAAGTATCGCAAGCGAAGCAATCGGCATCAGAATATTTGCCGCCGTTTTCAAAAGGCTGTTATGGCTTGAAAATGCCTTTTTGAAATAATGAGCAATAACCGCAGGCAAAGAGAGCGGCGACTTGAAAGCTCTTTTAATTGTTTTACCCGCCCGCTTTATTTCGGTTCTGAAATTCAGAACCTCTTTTAATGTTGTTTTAAAGCTCTTTACGGCACGGTTTTTTGCATTTTCGGTTGATTTTGAAATTGCACGGTGAAGATAAATAAACGGCGCCGAGATCAGCTTGAAAATAAAACCGAAAACTGTTGAAAACAGCCTGCAGATTCTGTCTCCGAAAGAATAAATAACGGCATAGACGGAATTTTTCTCGGAAATGTCGAATTCCTCCGTCGGTTTTTCTTTTTTCTTCGGCTTTTCATCCGTCTGAACCTGCTCTGAAGGTGATTCCGCAGAGGGAACAACATTGTAATCGTTGATTATATTATCAATGTGCTCAATTTCCTCCCGAACGGCTTCACGCTCGTCAATTTCGGGCATGATGCTGCTTTTCGGGCGGGATTTGGTTTTTGCGCCGAGATTGTCTGCATTGTTTTGGGCAACCTCAACCTCAAGAGAATATCTTCTCTCAATGTCAGCCTTAATGGCTTTCATTTCCTGTTTCCTGCGGTGTTCATCTTTTATTCTCAGTTCATCCTCTCGGGAGAGCTGCTCCTTCGGAGCTTCGGGGTTCCCGTAAAGGCGTGAAAGGTCATAAAAACCGTCGGTGATTTCGTCCATTGCCTTCATGTGGCTGCTGAGCTCGTCGCCGACTGCGTTATTAACTTTTTTCTTTTCGTTATCCATTAAGTAACGCTCCGTTAGTTATATTATATTAACTGATTATAATACTTTTATATGTTTTTTACAAGTTCAAAAAAGAAATATAAATGTGTCAAAGGTTATTTTACAAAATAGCCTTATTTTTCCGCTGACAAAAATCTTTTCAAAGCGTCCTGCCAATCGGGCAAGCGGCAAAAGCCCGCTTCGTCAAGCGATTTTTTTGAAAGCCGTGAATTGAGAGGTCTGACGGCGGCGGATTTATATTCGTCGCTTGAAATGCGGTTTATTTTTACGGGCAAATTAGAGTATTCCATAATTTTTTCGGCAAAATCCGCCCAAGAGCAAAAGCCTTCGTTTGTGGCATGATAAACGCCGTATTTATCCGTTTTTATCATTTCGCAGATAAGAACTGCAAGGTCTTTTGTGTAAGTCGGTGAACCAATCTGGTCGGCAACAACATTGATTTCGCTTTTGGTTTCGGCAAGTCTGAGCATGGTTTTAACAAAGTTTTTGCCGTTTTCGCCGAATACCCATGAAATGCGGAGAATGAAATACTTATCGCAGTTTTCGATAACGGCATTTTCTCCGCAGAGCTTGCTCTCGCCGTAAAAATTGCAGGGAGCTTTTTCGCTGTCGGTTTCAAACGGAGAATTGCCCTCACCGCTGAAAACATAGTCCGTGCTTGTGAAAAGAAGCGGAATATCATGCTTTTTGCAGGAGCGGGCTATATTCAGAGTTCCGTCAACATTGATTTTTCGGCAAAGCTCTTTTTCACTTTCCGCAAGGTCAACATTTGTGTATGCGGCGCAATGGATAACGCCGTCGGCTTCGCTTTCCGCAACAAGATTTTCAACGGCCTGCGAATCCGTGATATCTGTTTCGGGCAGAGACGCTTCGATAACTTCAATTCCCTCTTTTTTGAGCTGAGCGGTAACATCCGAGCCGAGCTGACCTCTTGAACCCGTAACGATTATTTTCATTTCAAAACTTCCTTAACGCAATGCAGAGCTGCAAAATAATTGCGGCTCTGCTTGTAATTTTATGCTATTATAACATATTTTTCATATATTAACAATAATATTTCGGATTTTACTGTTATTTTTTTGAAAAGTGTGCTATTATATATCCGTAACAACGGTTCAGGGGGGATTTTAATGGCATTTAAAAATATAATTGACCTTCATACTCATACCGATAATTCTTTTGACGGCAATCATTCAACAATGTTTATGTGCGAAACGGCTTATATGAAAGGCCTTCGTGCCGTCGCTTTCACGGATCATGTTGAGATTGACGGATATTACCGTGACAGCTTTGACAGAACTGCGCTTCAGTCTTTCTTTGAGGTTGCAAAGGCCCGTTCCGCTTTTAACGGCAGGCTTATCGTCTGCGTCGGCGTTGAACTCGGTCAGGCTGTTTATGATAAACCCGTTGCCGAGGAGCTTATCAACAGAATGAAATATGATTTTGTTATCGGCTCAATTCATAATTTGCCGAATCAGCAGGATCCGTATTATACGGATTTCAGCGACGAAAGCATTGATTATTATGCCATGCTTGAAGAATATTTCGAGCGTGAGCTGGAGCTTGCTCAGTGGGATAAATTCGATTCTCTTGCTCATTTAACATATCCGCTGAGATATATTGTCGGCAACTACGGCAGACCCGTTGACATGAGCAGATATTCCGAGATAATCGATGAAATTCTGCTGACTCTTATCAAAAACAAAAAATCGCTTGAGATTAACACGGCAGGTCTCAGACAGCCCATCGGCGTAACCTCGCCCGATGAAAGCATTGTCAGAAGATACAGGGAGCTTGGCGGAAAACTTATCACAATCGGTTCGGACGCACACTATGCCGAGCATCTTGGAGCGGGAATCGAGCAGGGCTATGAGCTTGCGCTCAGATGCGGCTTTGAAAAGATTGCCGTTTATCAGAACAGAATGCCGACCTTGATTCCCATTGAATGAGAACCGAAAGGAGCAAAAAATGAAGCTGACAGTTAACGCCCCTGCAAAAATCAATCTTTTTCTCGATATAGTCGGCAGGCTTGATAACGGATATCACAGCCTGTTTATGGTCATGCAGAGCGTAGGCGTTGAGGATGTTATTACGCTTGAAACCGCTGATAAAAAAGGAATATTTCTTTCCTGCACGGAAAAAAGCCTGCCTTGCAACGAAAAGAACATAGCTTATAAAGCCGCCGCCGCTTTCTTTGAGAGAGCGGGGATTGAGCCGAGCATTAAAATCGGCATTGAAAAGCATATTCCGTTTGCCGCAGGGCTTGCGGGCGGAAGCGCAGACGGAGCGGCTGTTCTTGTCGGCTTGAACGAGATTTATAAAACGAATTTCTCTCAATATGAGCTTTGTGAAATCGGGCTTCGGGTCGGCAGCGATATTCCTTTCTGCATTGTCGGCGGAACCTGCCTGTCTCAGAGCACGGGCGGTGTGCTTTCGCCCCTGAAGCCGCTTGATGACTGCTTTATCGTTCTTGCAAAGCCGAATGCAGGCGTATCAACCGCAGAGGCTTATAAAGCCGCCGATAACACATATATCTATCATCCCGACTGCATCAGAATGCTTGACGCTTGCGAAAGGGGAGACTTCGGCGAAATTTGCAGATATTCGGCTAATGTTTTTGAGCAGATTGTTGAGGTCGTT
>JBJEQD010000101.1:0-31678 GCA_051881575.1 Acutalibacteraceae bacterium
GCTGAAATGATGGAGCTTATCGAAAGCGGCTACGGCAATATCGTATGCGCTCAGCCTTTCGGCTGTTTGCCGAACCATATTGTCGGCAAGGGCATGATAAGAAAGCTCAAAGAAATGTATCCCGAATCAAATATTGTTCCGATTGACTATGACCCCGGCGCAACAAAGGTTAATCAGGAAAACAGAATTCGTCTTATGCTTGCCGTTGCAAAGGAAAATCTCGGCTGTTCCGGCGGCTGCTGTTCTTCCTCCTGCTCAGCGTGCACAATGAATTAATAATTAGCAAATAAAGACACCCGAACTCGGCTTTTTGCAGAGCTCGGGTGTTTTGCTTAATTGGAAGAAAACCGTTGATTTTTGTGGAATATAGTGTATAATTAGAATTATATAGGAGGCGTTTTTGATGTCAGCATATATTACTTCTTTTATGCTTTATTTGTTTATTTTTATGATAGTATATATTCCGATAAAAGCATGTATTAACCGAAAAGAAAGAATACATATTAAAAATATTATTGAAGATTTTATTTTTTACTGCTATATTATTTTAGTTTTAGCGTTGACGGTTTTACCGTTATTAAAAATAAGCTTTTTTGACAGTTTAAATCTGAGCTTGGTTTTTCCGTCGGGACAAATTGTTGATATATCCGTAAACGGAATAAAAGTATATAGCGACTGCGTGATTGAAAGAACATTACAATTGAAACCTTTTAACACAATAATCAACTTCCTAAATGGAAATTACGGGAATAATATTCCGCCAAAGGTTGCGTTTATGAGGCTTGCTTCAAATCTTATAGGGAATATTATTCTTTTCATTCCGTTCGGATTTCTTTATCCTTTAAGAAAAACGGCAGGAATAATAAAAACGGTCGGATTGGGTTTTGGCTTTATTCTGGCGATTGAGTGCTTTCAATATATTGAGGGCAGGGTTGCTGATATTGATGATATTATTTTAAATGTTCTCGGAGTAGCTTTGGGATTTTTAGCTTATGCGGTATTTAAGAGAATAAGAATTAAGCATAAAAATTGATTGTCTGAGATGTCTCTCTATAACAATTAAAGCAGATATTATTAAAATAAGAATCGGTTTTTAATAAATAATGCACGCAAGGGATTTTCAAAATGTCCACTGCGTGCAATTATTATTATTATTTTTCGACTTTCAGCATATATTCGGCGTTTTCCGTAATATCTGTCATGTCGGCGCTTGTCATGGCATATTCTCCGTTAATGTAGAACGCCCAGTAAGTTCCGTCCGTGTCATAATCGGCGGTAATTCCGTTAACGGACTTAATGTAAAGACCGTAGTCGCCTTCTTCGCCTTCAATCAAGCCGAGCTTCTGAAGCGCTTCGCCGACGGTTGCTTCGTCTGTTCCGATAATGAAGCTGCTTACTTCTCCGCTTGCGTCAACAACCTTTAAGCTGAAATGCTTTGAGCCTGTTCCGAGCTCAACCGCTTCACCTGAAGCAGCAGCTATTGTTCCTGCTACTGCTGTCGTCGGCGTATCGCTTGCGGTTTTGCCGCATGAAACGGCGGTGAGAATAAGTGCGATAAGCACGGCAACGGTTAATAATGATTTGATTTTTTTCATTTTTAATCAGTCCTTTTACGGTAAAATATATTTTTTCTTAAAGCCTTCAAATGCGCCGGTGAATCTTTCGCCGCCCGCATTTTTATAATCGTTGAGGTATTCGTGAGTGTCGAAAACCGAATTGCTGATCTGAATGAGCGCAACGGCAATATTGGAGCAATGGTCGGAAACTCTCTCGTAGTTTGTCAGAAGATCGGAGAGCACAAAACCAAGCTCAATGGTGCAGTTGCCGTCCGTAAGGCGAGAAATGTGTCTGTTTCTTATTTCGGAGATCAGATTATCAATAACCTGTTCGAGCGGTTCAACATCAAGCGCAAGCTCGACATCATTATCCGAGAACGCTTTGACCGTAAGGGCGAGAATCTCTTTGATGGCGTTTGTTGCGACTTTGATTTCGGCATTTGCATCGTCGGAAAAACGGATGTTTTTCTGATTAATTTCCTGAGCGGTTTTGAGCATATTTGCCGCATGGTCGCCGATTCTTTCAAAATCGCCGATTGCGTGAAGCAAAGTTGAAATTGTGTTGCTGTCCTCTTTTGAAAGGTCATGACCGGCAACTTTAACAAGGAATGTGCCGAGCTTATCCTCATATTCATCAAGAGTCTGCTCGTCTGAAACGATTTTGTCCGCCGTTTTTTCGTTATAATTCTCAATAAGAGTTATTGAATCAAGTAAAGCCTCGTTTGCGAGATTTGCCATCTTGACCGTATAATTGCGGCATTCGGAAATTGCAAGAGATGGAGAATTAAGAAGTCTGTCGTCAAGAAATGTTTCTTTGGTGACATTATCTTTGTCTTTAACAGTTTTAACCGCAAGCTTTTCAAGCTGTTTTGAAAACGGGAACAGAATCAGCGTTGTTGCAATGTTGAAAATGCTGTGAACAATCGCTATTCCTGCCGGCGCAATTGCAACGCCCGAAAAAGTGAAATGAAAAATCATGTTCAGAATATAATAAACGGAAAGCAGCACGGCAGTTCCGATAAGGTTGAAATAAACATGAATCGCCGCAACACGCTTTGCGTTCTTGCTGACTCCGATGCTTGAAATCAGAGCCGTGATGCAGGTTCCGATGTTCTGACCCATGATAATCGGAATAGCCATTCCGTATGAGAGCGCACCCGTCAGAGAGAGCGCCTGCAAAATGCCGACCGTTGCCGATGAGCTTTGAACTACGGCTGTCATTATTATTCCGACGGCAAGACCGAGCAGGGGATTATTGAACATAACCATCAGCTGCCTGAATTCTTCCATTTCAGCAAGCGGAGACATGGAATTGCTCATAAGTTCCATGCCAAGCATTAAAACCGCAAAGCCCATGCAGATAAAGCCGATATCCTTTTTGCGGGGCTTTTTTGATGTCATTATAAGCATAATGCCAATGAAAGCAACTATCGGTGAAAATGAAGAAGGCTTAAGCAGGCTGACAAAGAAGTTGTCGCTTTCAATGCCTGCAAGGCTCAGAACCCATGCGGTTATCGTTGTTCCAATGTTTGAACCCATGATAATGCCGACGGATTGGCCGAGCTTCATAATGCCTGAGTTAACAAGGCCGACAAGCATAACCGTAACCGCCGAGGACGATTGAATGGTTGCGGTAACCGCCGCTCCGAAAAGCAAAGCCTTAACGGGCTTATCCGTCATCTTTTGAAGTGTTTTCTCAAGTTTTCCGCCTGCGGTTTTTTCAAGTCCGTTTGACATGGTGCTCATGCCGAACAGGAACAGAGCGAGACCGCCGAGCAGGGTTATTATGTTGAATACGCTCATTATTTTTTCCTCTTTCGGATATTCTCTGTTTTTTGCTGCCAAATACTAATATAAAATATTATTTGATAAAATGCAATAGCAAAAAGCTTTCAAAAAAATATTTGACACAAACAACCATAAAAATGCAAAAATGTGATAAGTAATTATCAATTCTAACAAAGCGCCGATCTGAATAAAATTTAGGGTAACGGCGATTATTACCGTTACCCTAAGCAAAGAGGGTGTGGATTTGATGGTGTTCAGAATAAAAAAATACTGTTATTTTATTGCCGCAGCATTGGCTGTAGTTATTGTTGCTCTTTCTTTTTTTGCGGCGAACGGAACGATTTATTCAATGCAGTCTGATGAAATCGGGCTTCCGATAGTTATGTATCATCAGCTGACTAAATCCGAATCCCGTGCGGGCAGATATGTTCTGACGCTTGAACAGTTTGAAAAAGATTTGATTTTTCTCAAAGAAAAGGGATACGAAACCGTAACCGTTTCTCAGCTTCTTGATTATTCGCAGGGAAAGGGAAAGCTACCCGAAAAAGCGATTATGATAACCTTTGACGACGGCTGTGAAACTCTCTATGCCTATGCAAAACCCTTGCTTGAAAAATACGGTTTTACTGCTGTCGGTTTCGTTGTCGGTGCGCTTGCCGATTATTATACGGAGCTTGACGACCACAATCTCAATTATTCAAACCTGAATTGGGCTGAAATTAAGGAGCTTAGCATGGGTAATACTGTTGAGATTCAGAGCCATTCATATGACCTGCATAAGAATACGGGCTCCCGTTCGGGAGCAAAAAAGAAAAAAGGGGAAACTTTTGAACAGTATGCTGAATTTTTAGGGGCAGATGCGTCAAAAATGAAAACGGAGATGTTAAAGCATACGGGAAAAGCTCCCGTTGCAATTGCATATCCGTTTGGCAGTTTCAGTTCAGAAAGCAAGGAAATACTGAAAAAATACGGCATTAAAATGGCGTTTACCTGCGAAGAAAGGGTAAATATCGTCAAAAAAGCCGAGCCCGAACGGCTGTTCGGACTCGGCAGATATAACAGACCGAGCGGTATAAGCTCCGAGAGCTTTTTTGAAAAAATGGGAATTAATTAACCGAGAATTTTCTCGATTGCAGAAATTTCAACGCATAAGCAGAGAATTTCGACCGCTTTGCAGAGTTCGTCCCTTGACGGGAAGGTGGGGGCAATGCGGATGTTTCTGTCATCGGAGTCAATACCGTAAGGATAGGTTGCGCCTGCGCCCGTGAGGGTAACTCCGGCTTCCTTGCAGAGAGCGGCAGTCCTTTTTGCACAGCCCTTGTTAACATCAAGGCTGATGAAGTAGCCGCCGTTGGGATTGGTCCATTCTGCAACGCCCTTGCCTGCAAGATTCTTTTCAAAAGCGGAAAGAACAGCGTCAAATTTCGGCTTTAATACTTCGGCGTGGCGGAGCATATGAGCTTCAACTCCCGCCTTGTCTTTAAGAAATGCCGCATGGCGAAGCTGATTTATCTTGTCGTAGCCGATTGTCTGAACGGTCATTCTCTTTTTGATATCGGCAATATTGGCGGGGGAGGCGGCAAGAGCCGAAACACCCGCACCGGGGAATGTTATCTTTGAAGTTGAGGTTACTTCAATGAAATTATCCTCTGTTCCGTATTCCTTGCAAGCTTCAAAGATGTTCAGCAGGCTGTCATGCTTTTCGTTAATGTGATGAACGCAGTAGGCGTTATCCCAGATAACTCTGAAATCCTTTGCGGCAGGCTTCAGAGCGGCAAAGCGGCGAACAACATCGTCTGAATATGTTATGCCCGTCGGGTTTGAATACATGGGAACGCAGAAAACACCCTTGACCTTTTCATCCTTGACGAGTTCCTCAATCATATCCATGTCGGGACCGTTTTCATCGGTCGGAATGTTAATCATCTTAATTCCGAAATGCTCAAGAATGGCAAAATGACGGTCATAACCCGGAACGGGGCATAGAAATTTGATTTCGCCCTGCTTAATCCAAGGCTCCGAACCTGCTCCGAAAATCATGCACTGAGCAATATAATCATACATAATGGTAAGACTTGCGTTGCCGAAAATAATTATATTCTCCGGCTCGACTTCAAGAATTTCTGAAAAGATTTTCTTGCATTCGGGAATGCCGTCAAGCACTCCGTAATTGCGGACATCAAGACCGTTTTCGGATTTGAAATTGCCGAGAAGCTCGGGAGAAAGCATGGCATTTGAAAGCTCAAGCTGATCCGCACCGGGCTTGCCTCTTGACATGTCAAGCTTGAGGTTTAACGCTTTGCGGGTATTATATTCTTCTCTCAGAACGGCGAGGCGCTCCGAAAGCTGTTCTTTTGTCATGCTGCGAATATCCATTAAAATAACCTCCGAATAACAAAACTGACTTTATATATTTTATATTATATGAGCCGATTTTGCAAGTGTTATTTTGAAATCCTGCAAAATTTACTGATTTAACCATTTATGGGAAAAAGAGCAGGCATTTTTGCTTGCTCTTTATTTGGAAAATTCATAATTAACTTATTCATTTTTATTTCCTTTTGCAGTATTGATTGAAGATATAAGCATTCTTTTGATTTCTTCTGCAAGAGATAATAAATCGTCATAGTTATAATCGATTATATTGGTTCTTTTCAAAAGAGTTAACCAATAAATGCTTTCACCGGTTTCTTTCAATGAAATATGTAATTTTGAGATAAAATCAGCTTTACTGTTTCCGTATACTGCTTCATTTATATTTGCGCCTATACTTGTAGCCGAACGAAGTAATTGCTTTGCTATAGTGGTGTCTTTTCTTGATTTTGAAAATTTTTCATAAAATAAAACAATTTCGGTTGCAAAGTCAAGAGATTTTTCATGCAATGGACTGTTCATCTGGTTCTCCTCAGTATTTTTATAGAATAATCAGTGTCTGCTATCAATGTTTTGCAGATGAAAGCATATTCTCTTATCTCTTCTTTATTATTTTTTCATTGGAAAAGTCGCTTCGATATGCAGAGAAGAGATAATAAAGAATAAATAAAAAAGAAAAGTACAAAAAGAAAAGCCGCTGATGCGACTTTTCTTTTTGGTGCAGCGACAGCATTAATATCCGAACCTAAGCCTGATTCTTCGAAATCGGCAAAGGTTATTGTTTTCGTTTGTTCTTTATAATTGAATGTGATGACCATTTTGTCATCGTAAAGAAAAATTGCGTTTACGAAAATGTCAATGAGTCTTCGTCTGTGTTCGAGTTTGTTGGTGTTAAGTTTTCTGAACTGATCAATGAAACAGAGAATGCTCTCTCTAGTTATCGTCGGTCTTGCTAATTCTTCTTTCATTATTTCAACCGACAACTGCGATTTCTCTTTTTCAAGCTCCTCTATTCGCTGTTTTGTTGATGGAGTGATTATTCCCATTTGTATGGCATTGACAAGGTTTCCAATGCCCTTAATTACCTCATCGTACCTTTTGCGAAGCAACGGCAAAACCGTGTTTTCCTGATTGAGGATTTTAAGTGCTCTGTTAACAAAATCCTCAATTATTTCGTGATTATCAAGAAGCTTTTTCGTTTCTTCAATCACAATATTTTCAATCCATTCCTTGCGAACCGTCTTCTTATCGCAACCACGATGTCGTTTTACACCTACACATTTGTAATATCGGTGAACTTCTTTTGTGTGGCTTGTTCCGCTTTCGCCGACCATCATTGACTGACATTTTCCGCAAAACAACTTTGTTGTCAGCAAGTAATCGTCTTCTGATTTGTGACGGGCAGGAGCTTTTTTATTCTCTTTCATTCTCTCCTGAACTCTGTCAAACAATTCTTTCGGAACGATTGCCGGAATGCCGTTCGGTTGAACGATATCACGGTATTTGTATTCACCTATGTATTTGCGATTGTGAAGCATACGGGTAACGCTGTTAGCGCTGATTTTGCCGCCTCTTTTCGTTCGTACGCCTTTGATGTTAAGTTCATCGGTTACTTCACGCATTGATGCTCCCTCGGCATAGCTCTTGAAAGCGTCAAGAACGGCCGGAGCGGTAAGCGGGTCAATCTGAAAAAACTGATTGCTGTCGATGCAATAACCAATCGGCAATGTGCCGCCGTTGTATTTGCACTTGAGTGCATTTTCGGTAAGACCCCTTAACACTTTTTCCGAAAGCTCCGCTGAATAATACTCAGCATAACCTTCGAGCATGGATTCAAGCAAAATTCCTTCGGCGTTCTGAGAAATCAATTCGGTTGCAGACAAAACCTTGACTCCGTTTCTGCGAAGAACATTTTTGTAATAAGCGGAATCATATCTGTTGCGAGCGAACCTGTCAAGCTTCCAGACAAGGACAACATCAAACTTTTTGTCGGCGCTATCCTTAATCATCTTCTGAAAATCAGGACGGTTATCTGTCTTTGCCGACAGTGCACGGTCTGTATATGTGCCGATAATCTGAATATCATTTTTCTCGGCATATTCCTTGCACTCTCTGAGCTGACCTTCGATAGATTCTTCACGCTGATTATCCGAAGAATATCTTGCGTAGATTACTCCCTTCATTTTTCACCAACCTTCTTTTTGATTTTATTCACAGCCGTGGAAATATGGAAAACGAATTTCCCACATTACCACAGCACTGTTGCTACTGAAAAAAGCCTTGATATTTCTTGGGTTTTACTGCCTGCACATTCTTAGCAAGCAGGGTAAGTGTGTATACACTCGCAAATTTCTGCTTGCCGGTCAGCTCCGATTTTTAATCGTTCACTAACTTGGCAAGCAGGGCGAGTGGGTACTCACTTTTGCAAAACCTCATTTTCAAATTATGCCGATTTACAAATCGTTCATAATTTTCTCATCGGTTTTACGCCGCTTGTTGGGGATAACCCCAAGCCCCGAAATTGAAAATTTTTTTCAAAAATATTTCAAGCTGCGCTCCTGCGGAGCTCATATTTTTATCAAAATTGAATTGTCTGTTTTGTTGCAAGAACAATTTATTCAACCAACTTAAATCATAATTGTGCCCAACTTTTTTGTCAATGATAGAGTTGGGCACAAGTTGATTGTTAACAGAAAGTTTACAATAACATATGTTTTGTTATTTCTTTTTTCTCAGCTCTCTGTAAATAACCTCGGCAAGGGCACTCATTATTGCATTATATTTATGCTGATCTTCAAACATTGAAGAATATGCTTCCTGTTCTTCCATGTAGCTGTCCTGTGCGGCATCGCCGAACGCTTTGGGGAAAATGCTTTCAATAAACACCTGAGGATCGGAGCTTGCGGCGTCTTTGGCAAGCTTTTTGTTGTCAATAAGCCTTGAATATAGCGCCTTAAAAACGACTTTATCGCCGCTTGTAAATGCGCCCTTGTATTTCTCGTTAATCTTTTCTATTATTTCATCGAGAGGCTCTTTTGACTCAATTCCCATTGCGGCTTTTTGCTTTGCCGCTTCATATTCTCCCTTTTTATTTTCAAGCTCAATTGCGCCCGAAAAGGTCTTTTGCAGTTTATAATATTCAAGCTTCAGCTTTCCGTCAAGGTCAATTGTATCAACAGGTTCCGCAGGAATAAAATTAATGAGATATGAGCAGAAAAGATATTCCTTATGCAAGTCTTTGTCAAACATTCTGCTGACCTGAGAAACGAAGCCGTACCACTTGATGAGGCTTCTCATCTGGCGACGGAACTGATAACGCTCGTCAGGAGTTTTGAGATTATAGCGGTCTGCAACGGGCTTTAATGTGCTTGACATTTTGCCCATTGCCTTTGCATCCTGCTTTGCGTTGCCCTCTATGTATACTTTTTCAAAGGCATCGATGTCATTATCGCTGTATATTGCAAAGCCTCTGAGCTCTTTTTGAGTTTTATAGATAAGATCGGCGTTGACTTCCTGATCAAGAAAAGTCTCCTGATAAAAAGGCTGGAACGCATCGAGGATATCTTCCTTTGTGTTTATAAAGTCAAGAACAAAAGTATCCGTTTTGCCCTCGCAGGTGCGGTTAAGGCGTGAAAGAGTCTGAACAGCCTTAACGCCCTTGAGCTTTTTATCAACAATCATTGTGTGAAGAAGCGGTTCATCGAAACCGGTCTGATATTTTTCGGCAACGATAAGAACATTGAAATTCTGATTGAATTCCGCTTTTGTCTGTGATTCGGCAATGCTTGTGCCGTCGGCACGCTTGTTGAGCTTCGGCTCGGTATATTCAACGCCGCCATCCTCAACGGCGCCCGAAAACGCAACAAGTACCTGAACATCGTCATATTTTTGTTCTTCTATATATCGCTTTACTTCGTGATAATATCTGACTGCGGCAAGTCTTGACGAGGTTATAACCATCATCTTAGCTTTGCCGTTGATTTTGTGCTTTGTTGTTTCACGGAATGTTTCAACGATAATCTGTGATTTCTGGCTGATGTTATAAGGATGAAGCTCCTGAAATTTGCGTATAATCTTTGCTGCTCTGCTTGCGGGAACATCAGGATTGTCGGGTGTTGTTTTTGCGATTCTGAAGCAGGTGTCATAGGTCATGTAATTCTGAAGAACATCGAGAATAAAGCCTTCTTCTATTGCCTGACGCATGCTGTATATGTGGAACGGGTGGAACGAACCGTCCGGATATTCTTCGCCGAAAAGCTCAAGAGTTTTATCCTTGGGAGTTGCGGTGAATGCAAAGAACGAGAGGTTTTTATGCTTGCCGTGAATAAGCATTTCGTTCATCAGCTTATCATCAGGGTCAAGCTCGCTTTCCGCCTTGCCCTCAATTTCCGCATATTCACGCAGAGCGTCCTCGGTATCGGCAAGAGCCGCTTTGAGCTTTAATGCGGAAGTGCCTGTCTGAGAGGAGTGCGCTTCATCGACGATAACGGCAAAATTTTTGCCCGCAACATTTTCGACCTCTTGATAAATAACGGGGAATTTTTGCAGGGTTGTGACGATTATTCTCACGCCGTCGTTGATTGCGTCACGCAAATCCTTTGAGCTTTTATCTTCGCCGATGGTTTCAACCGCTCCGAGAGTGTGGTCAAAAGACGATATGGTTTCCTGAAGCTGTGCGTCAAGCACGGTTCTGTCCGTTACGACAATAACGCTGCTGAAAACGGGCTTGTTTTCGGAATCAAACAGCGATGCAAGGCGATAGGCTGTCCATGCGATTGAATTTGATTTTCCCGAACCTGCGCTGTGCTGAATAAGGTAGTTATGCCCCGAGCCGTTTTCGGAAACATGGGCGATGAGTTTTCTGACAACATCGAGCTGATGAAAACGGGGGAATATCAGAGTTTTGCCGTCTTTGAGGTGAATGAATTTCTGAATAATATCCATCATGCTTTCCTTTTGGAAAACATTTTCCCAAAGATATGCGGTGGGATATCCGTCGGGATTGGCGGGATTTCCCTTGCCGCCGTCGGAACCTGCGCCGTTTGAGCCTTGGTTAAAAGGCAGGAAATATGTTTTTTTGCCTGCAAGCTTTGTTGTCATCCACACTTCAAAGTGGTCAACGCAGAAATAGCCCAGAATGCGTTTGTTGAATTGAAAGCAGAGTTCTCTCGGGTCACGGTCAAACATCCATTGTTCCTTGGCGTTATCGACATTCTGCCCCGTATACTGATTTTTCAGTTCAAAAGCGAAAACGGGAATGCCGTTGAGCACAAGCACCATATCGACGGAATTTTTATTATCGGCGGAATAATGCCATTGGCGCACGCAGTTGCAGATGTTTTTTGCATAGAGGGAAACGGCAGTCTGATTGAGAGCAGATTCGGGCTTGAAATAACAGACACGGAATTCTATGCCCCTGTGCTTGAAGCCGTGGCGCAGGACGGACAGAAGCCCGTCGGCATCGCAGGCATTATTGAACGCAAGGCAGAATTTACGCACGGGATCAACGGGATTCTGATTAACAAACCTTGCCCATTGCCTGGGCTGAGTTTTCTGAATGAATTCAATAAGAGTATCAACATATAAACCGAGATTGGGGTCATATTTATCGGCGGTTTTGGTGTAGCCGCCCGCAGGAGAGAGAAAGAAAGACTCAATGTCTTCTTCAAATCGTTTTTCGGTGGTGATCATTGTTCAGTCTCCTTTGTTTTATTCTTTTTCATAAAATCATTGAAGTCTTGGTTCCTTTGAACAAACTCCACTTTGATTTTATCGGATATGTTGTTTAAATCCGGATAAATAAATTCTTTAGTTATCCCACGAAAAGAAAGTTCTGACAATATCTCTTCTTTTGCATCTTTGGCTATTTCAATTTTAATATAATGAGTTCCGCCATAAACACTTTGAAAATCTTCAAGTTCAGATTTTATAGACAAAAAATCTGCTGGATCAAAGTCTTTGTTTAATAACGCTATTGATTTCGAGCGGTTTTTAGGAGTAACATTCTCTATTACATTTTCTCTGTGATTAACTCTTTTAATACTATTGATGCAAACCCCAAACACGGACTGTTGGTTTATTTGTCTCTTTGAAATATATGGAGGCATGATGAAAGGCGAGAAAAAGCCACTTGAAATACATTCAAAATAATATTTCCTTTCATATTTATCTAAAACACGATAAAACTTACCGGGGAATATAGGTCCATCTTCTTCCAGTGCCAATTTACAGATAATATCAATGAGCTTTTTCTTCATTTTAATATTGTTATAGGCAATATAGATTAAACCATCAGAAGAAAAATTATCGTTCGTTTGTGGCTGGCAAGCAAACCATACTGCAACCAATGGATTTGTTGTAAAATCAACAAATCGTGTAGGTAAACCATAATGTTGCATTTTAGCTATCATTTCAAAGTCAGATTTACAGCCATTGAAATCAGCTGGAGATTTACTGTAAAAATTGTTTATCATTTCCGACTCATATAGTTCGAAATCATATCTTTGCAAACCACATTTAATTTCAAAATCAGTCGATGAAACACCTCTATAAAATGAACTATACATCTTCATAAGTTCATTTTTCATTTGATACTTGAAAAGGAGTGTTAACAGTATATCAAGTTTCAGAAACGAATCAACCCTGAATGTTAACCTATGGACTCCGTCATCAGGTTTAACTTCTATTCCGAATCTTTCCAGATCTTCATTGGGAATATTGTAGGGAAATATTTCCTTTATCTTTTTGGATGCCATACTACACTTCCTTTTTGCCTGTAACATATTCATAAATCAATGATTTTTTATAACTTTCGAGTTCGGATAAAAATGCTGTTTTCTTTGCTATAAGCTCATCAATTTCAGAACATTTTTTATCAAGATAGTCTGCAATTTCTTTTTGCTCATCGAGCGGAACCGTATATAATCTCACTTGAGCAAAATTTGAATATCTCATTGCCTGTCCATCTCTAACCATATTAGAGGTGCTTTGTAAAGCGTTAATATATAGCAAAGATTTAAAAAGCCACCTGAAATATCGGGGGAAAACGCACTTGTTATTTGGAATTAACATAACATATGCCGAACTAATAGAACCTGTTTTTTCACTATATTCCAAACCACCCTGAAAGCTCCTCATGCTTATGACAAAATCACCGGCTTCAACATGTTTTAATATTTCAAAATCTTTTTCAACAGTAACCACCTTTGAGCCTGTTATTTTCATATATTCCTCTTGATAAATAACTCCATACTGTTGGCTCGCAGTTAACTGTCTTTCACCTTGTTTTGCTTTTTCTTTTCGCTGTTCAAATAACGCTTTGGGGTTAATCCCGTTCCATTCTAAAGGAATTTTCTTTATCCATTCTATGCCGGAATCTTTCATCGGGCGGTTGTGGCGGATGCCTTTTGTAACAGCTTGGGTAATGACAGACTGCTTGAGCTTTTTATATTCTTCAATTGTCGCTTTCGTTTTCTCAATAACCGTATCAATCTCCGCACATTTTTCATCAAGAAAATCTGCTATTTCCTTTTGCTCATCATAACAAGGGAATGGCACTGTTTCTTTAGATAACATAGTTGTTAAATCTAAATTTTGAATTCCTGTTGTTTGCTTTATGTAATTCCTTATATATTGGTTTTTATAGAATGTGACAAATGTATATTGCATATATCTCGGATTGATAAATTCAGCACATTTTAATCTATCCAAAAAATTTGCAAATAGTGCATCATAGTCTTTATCAAAAATGACGGTTCTGCCAACAGGCGTTTTTTCTCCTCCGCCGGACTTTTCAATTAAAATATCATTTTTGTTTAATTTTAGTTTTTCTATAACATCAGGAGAATAATGCCTTTTAGTTAAATTGTCCGTGTCTGTGTCTTTAAAGACAAACCTATTATAATCAAAATCGGCAACCCTCAGACACACGATATCGCCAGTTTCTCCTGTAGGTTCGTCGCCCCATGCTCCGCTATCACGCTTTGTTATACATGATTTCATGCGAATTGTTGACCAACTTTCAGGTATTTCCCCAATCCACTCTATTCCGCTTTCTTTCATAAATCTCATAATTTCATCTCATTTCATTCCGAACAATATATGAATAGTTCGTCTTTTTCAATATCATAAATTATAGGGTTATCTATAATGTCTTTTAACTTTACAATTGTTGAAATCTTATTGAGTCCGTCGATTTTTAATGTAATTGAATCTTTATAACTAACCATATTTAAAGAAGTGTTTTCTATGCTTTTTACTGTGAGCTTTTTTGAAACGCAAAATCTGAATTCTTGTTGTGCCTTATATTTCGCCCTTTTTAATAGTGCAGGATGTTTAATAGATTCAAATGTTTTGTTTTTGAACGACTCCATTATGGACAATTTTATTCTTTCATAATCTACATCGTCTGTATATTCCACATTACCATAAAAACATTTATAGTTTTCTTCCTCGCAAGCTTTTATAAAGAGATTGATCATCTCTTTTTTATCAACAAGCAAAGCGTATTCTTCATCAAAGCTTAATAAAGCTTCTTGCGATTTTAGCGGAATAAAATATGCAATCTGCTTATTGGGTAAAAGCATGGCGTCATAAAGGGAATATTCAAAGAAACATTTTATAAAACTATCGCCTGAAAGTATTCTCGGATATTTTGTGCATTCTTTAACTTCTTGTGGTATTTCAAATTCATCATAATCACACTTTATTGCAGAATCATATTTATCTCCTCGTTGCAAATCTTTATCATCTAATTCTTGATAGTAAAAACTGTTTTTCATAAAGAAGTTCCCATTCTGAAAGCTCTCAAGATATTCATACTTTGCAACCAGTAAAAGAGGACAATTATAATCCATATAATACTCCGTTATTCATAAAATAGCATCCAGACTCTTGCTGATATCCTTTTCAAGCCCGATAATTCTTTCAAGAATCGCATCGGCTCTTTCGGGCGCCTGATACTTATAAAAATATCTCGTCATCGGTATCTCATAGCCGACCTTCGTTTTGCTTTTGTCAATCCATGCGTCGGGAGCATAGGGCAGAACCTCTCGCTCAAAATATCTGTCGATATCCTCAACAAGCGGCACATTCTCCGTGTCACGAAGGCTTGCGTCCGCAACGGGTTTGCCCTTTTTCATAACCGGTTCGCCGTTTTCGTCCCTCATAGGTCTTTCAACAACGATTTTGTTATAGCCGAAATCAACCGTTTCAAAAATCTTGCTCACGCAATGTATGCCGTCCTCATTGCCGTAAACCGCATCATGCCTGAATTCTCCGTAAGCTTCAACAATAAGCTTCCGGCAAAGGTCGGTTATATCGTTGCGCTTTGTGCCGATTGATTTTCTGCGCTGTTCATAGCAATGAGAAGCGTCAATGAGCTGAACCTTTCCCGCCCTGTATGCGGGCTTGTCCTTGCAGAGAATCCATATATATGTGCTGATGCCCGTGTTCATGAACTGGTCGGTTGAAAGCTGAATAATGGCGTCAAGCCAATCATTTTCCAATATGTACTGACGGATATTTGATGGTCCGCTGCCTGCGTCGCCCGAGAAAAGCGGAGAACCGTTCTGAATAATCGCCATTTTGCCGTCTTGGGCAAGCTTTGAAAGTCCGTTAAGCACAAAAAGCTGCTGCCCGTCCGATATTTTGGGAAGTCCCGGCGCAAAGCGTCCGAGCTCGCCGAGTTTTGCTTCCGCTTCAACGGCTTTCTGCTCTCTTTTCCAATCAATTCCGAAAGGCGGATTTGAAATGATATATTTGAATGTGTAGCCCTTGAACTGATCGTCAGAAAGCGTGTCGCCGAATCTCATATTGTTGGGGTCGCCGCCTCTTATCATCATATCGGCTTTTGCGATTGCAAATGTGCTCGGATTAAACTCCTGACCGAAGCAGGTAACGGATAAATCATCGCTCAGATCGTGAATTCGTTCTTCCATGCAGGAAAGCATCTGAGAAGTTCCCATCGCCATGTCATAAACGGTGACATTTCCTTCGGTGAGGTCGGCATCGGAGAGCAGAATATCCGTCATCAGATAAATAATATCACGGCTTGTGAAATGTGCTCCCGCTTCTTCACCGAAAGATTCGGAAAATCTTTTAACGAGGTCTTCAAAGATGTATCCGCAGTCAACCGCAGAAATCTTATCGGGGCCGAGATAGCCTTTGGCTGAATTGAATTCTTTGATAACGAGGTAAAGCGTATTGCTGTCAACCATACGCTTGATGATGTTTTCAAAATCAAACTTTGCAAGCACGTCCTGAACATTGCCCGAGAATCCTGCAAGATAGTCACGAAAATTCGCTTCAATGTTATCGGGATCGGCAAGCATGGTTTCAAAGGTGAATTTGCTTGTGTTATAAAATTGATATCCCGATGCACGGCAAAGAAAGCCGTCGATGACAGCGAGTTTTTTAACCTTTTCACATTGAGAAAGAACGGCTTCGTGAGTTGGCAAAAGGCAATCGTGAAAACGCTTTACCACCGTCATCGGCAAAATAACAAGACCGTATTCGTGAGGCTTGAACGGGCCTCTGAGCATATCTGCAACATTCCAAATCATCGTTGCCTTTTCTGCAATGTTTGTTCCGACTACATTGATTTTATCGTTAACCATATTCTTTAACCTCTCGTTACCCGCAAACGGATATATTTTTACAAATAAAATAATAGCATATTTCATTATTTTTTTCAATGAATTTTGACATTATTTGTTATTATATATTAATATTATCAGAAACAATGTCCCATAAAACTCCCATTAAACTATGAAAACCTTGAAAATCCAGGGTGTTTTATATCATAAATACGCGCAGGAGGAACAATCAACGAATTTTGAAACCGAGTACATTGATTTTTGCTGATTTATTCGCACAAATAATAATTGTATTTACATCAAGAATAATTTAAGTTATACTGTAATAAAAAGGAGAAAGGTGATACAGCATGTCAAATTATTCAGATGACGATATCAGAAACTCAAAGAAAATCACAGTCAAAATTGCCGCAGAATATTTAGGCATATCTCCGATTGCTGTTACGATAGGTATGCGAAATAATCTTTTGCCGATAGGCTTTGCAGTCAATAACGGCGATAGGTACCGGGAAAGCTGGACATATACCATAGTCCCCGAAAGGCTTATTGCGTACAAATACGGTCGCATAAATGAAGTTCAGGTAAAAAATATCGAGAACAATTTAAATACTATTATTTCAAATTTTGAAGAAATGAAGAATGACTTGCTTTTTCTATTAAAAGAAAACGAGGGATCGGAGGGATAAAGCTTTTTGATAAAATAACGGCGAAGGAGCCGGAAGTTGATGTGCCCGTTTTGAAAGAAGAGGTGACTGACTTGATAATTAATGAAGAAATCATTGTCATTGAACTCACAAGAAAACAACTTTACGATGAAATATGGAGCATTTCCGTAAAAGGTTTTTCAGATAAATATGATATTCCTTATTCTCAACTTATGAAACAGTTGAAAGAAGGAAACATTCCAACCCCATCTTCGGGATATTGGACAAAACTTGAATTTGGAAAAGATGCAGAAAAGACTCCTTTAAGCGGTTCGGAAACCGATTTAATAAAGCTAACAAAAAAAGAAACTCAAACCATAAAAGAGGAAAAGCCACTTAAAACAGTTAAAAAACCTGCAACCAAATCAAAGAAGCCCCAAAAGGAAGAAAAAGAAAACAACACAAGTGCAAAATCCGAAGTTGTTCCTTCAATTGAGCCTTGTGCATCGTTAAATGAAGAAGCAGAAACAGAAACTTCTTACAGACAAGTTTATAATATTTATGACAGAAAGACTTTATATAATGAGGTATGGTCTGCTCCGATAACAAGAGTAGCTCAAAAATATAAAGTATCGGATGTGGCAATACACAAAATCTGTAAATCAATGAACATTCCAACTCCTCCTGCCGGATTTTGGGCAAAAGTTAGAGCCGGCAAAAAAGTTGAGATTATGCCGCTTCCGGATGCTGAAACAACATACACTAAAAGAGGAATTCGCTCTGAGGAAAGCTCGTATTCATCACTTCGAAATGAACAGCTTGTTTTTCTTGAAGAAAATGAACGCCTGAAAGTGCTTGAAATTGCATTAAATGCCGAAATGCCCGAACTTAACAGCAGACTAAATCCTATAATTGTTGCCCACCGTGAAAAATTTGATAAATGGAAAAAGGCCATAAAACATAATGAAAGAGTTCTTTATTATATAGACAGAATAGATCCCGGTGAAAAGCCATTATGGGCAGATGATGTATCTGAAGAAATCAGACCAAGAATTTACAGAATATTAAACGCCATAAGTAAAACCTTAGAACCGTTGAGCGGAACGATAAATGAAGATCTCAGCTTTACCGTTTACGGAGAAACGGTCTATGTCAGCTTCAGTGAAGCCAAAGACAAAAGCGACCATATTCCCACCAAAGAGGAAAATATGGCTCTGCTGAAATATGAAGATGAAAAGAAAAGACACAGTTGGGCTTCGAAGCCTCAGATCAGAAAATATGATTATACCTATAACGGACATTTGAGAATGAATATATACGGAGAATCTTTTGTCCGTGACAGCAGCAATCACAGCGTTGAAGATTATCTCGGCAATATTATTATCAAAATGTATGAAGCTGCAAGCCATATAAAGCGATGGCGTTTGGAAGCGGAAGAAGCCGAAAGAAAAAGGCAAGAAATCGAAAACCGTAAAAAGCAATTTCTTGAACTTTATAATCAAGAAGTTGACAGAACAAACGCTTTGGTCAATGCAGCTTCAGACTTTGAAAAAGCGCAAAAAATCAGAAACTACATTGAAGCTGTTGCAAATAATATGCCCCAGTCAGCCGAAACAGAAGAATGGATTGCCTGGGCAAGGGCTAAAGCTGATTGGTTTGATCCTACTATTGCTACCAAGGATAAATTCTTTGGTAAACGGCAGCACAGTAAGTCTGAAAAAGAAAAAATATTGGAACATGAGTATAACACTTATCTATTCAACTTTGATTTTGAGGATGAATGATATACCATCTGTAGCGTTGGTTCTGCGAATTTTCATCATATCTAAAGGATTAATGGCTTTTTAAGAAAAATACAGGCAACCCGATAATTTCAGTCGAGTTGCCTGTATTATCTTTTCATAATATAACCCGGCACTTTACAAATGCTCTGATTATAATTAATTCGCATTTTCTGAAATAAACGGGTCAACGGTTCCATACTTAGTGAGACAGATCTTAATATTTATCTCATATCAGATAACAGTGTATAATCTGTATTGTTTCGCAGATATTCTTCCATCTTTCCGCTTAACAGCAATCGGGCATAGCTCATTGGCTCGTTATAAATAAGATAATCAAGTTCCGATGCTTCGTACATATTATTTGAATATTCGTTTTCAACGGCAATGCAATCGATTGACACCATTGAACCGTCGGCGAGTTTAACATCAACGCAGGCGGTATCGATATTAAATTCACAAGAAATAATTTTATTAATCATAAATAAAAACTCCTGTTGTTAGATTTGAAAAAGTGGAAAAAGTTAGCTCTGAAACCCTTGATATATAAGGGATTGAAAGTGCGATAATTAAGGGGTACGTATAGTTTGACCTGCAGTCCCGATTTTGCGTTTACTTTTTACACATGATGAATTTTTGATGCAAAAACCGAGTAATATAAATAACTTCCGTTACTGTTAATAATTTATCAAATAGGAGTTCTGAAACCCTTGTATATCAATGGTTTCAGGGTGCGGTAATTAAGGGGTGCGTATAGTTTGTCCCGTAACCCCACTTTTGCGTATAATGTCCATTACGGGTGAAAATTTAAGTTGCAGAAAATCAGACTTTTACAACCGTTCAGAAAAGTTTGACAAATTATCGAAAACAGTTTACAATATAGTTGAGTAAATAATCTTTCATTAATTGATTTATCTCCTTCAAAAAAAGAAAGGAGAACAAAATTTAATTTCCGTGGCTGAAACAAACAAGCCGTCCGAAATGATTTCGGGCATATCGGAAGACATAATGGATGCATTGGTGAGAACCTTGCTTCCGGACATAATCAGCTTCTGTGAAAGCGAAGAAGGCAAAGCAATCTTTGAAAAGTGGAAAGCTGAACAAACAGAATAATCCAACGCAAACGAGGGTAGTCGCAAGGCTATCCTCGTTTTTTGCAATCAGAAATAATTAAGAAAAACAACAAATCCGAACCCTTCGCCGATTGGCGTAAGGTTCGGATTTGTACTGTTTGGTGCACCTGACAGGGGTCGAACCTGCACATCGAAGATACCGGATCCTAAATCCGGCGCGTCTGCCAATTCCGCCACAGGTGCAATTGCTAACTGATATTATCACGAAAGGCGGGTTTTGTCAAGCCTGACCCTGCTTTATCAGTATTCAACCTTTAATTCTTCTTCGGCTTCGGCAACCTTCAGCATGATAGCACATTCAATTCTTTTTCTGTGAAGCTCACAGCCGAATTCATAAATGCCATTTACCTTGCCTGTGCTGTGATAAGCGTTTGCCGCACAGCCGCCGCTGCAATAGAGCTTTGCAAAGCATTCTTTGCATTCTTCATGACTGTAGATATTGCATTGCTCAAACTCTTTGAGAATTTCTCTGTTATTTACTCCGTCAAAAACATTGCCGAGCAGGAATTTTTCGTCTCCGACAAACTGGTGGCAGGGGTAGAGGTCGCCGCTCGGAGTGACAGCCATATATTCCGTGCCGACTCCGCAACCCGAAACACGCTTGACAATGCAAGGCCCGCTTTCAAGATTTATCATGTAGTGATAGAATGTGAAGCCGCTGCCGTTTCTGTATCTTTTGAGCATTTCGGCTGCAAGAATTTCATACTGTTCTTTGAGAATCGGCAGATCTTCGTCACGCAGGGCGTAGCTTTTGCTCTTGTCGCAAACTACGGGTTCAATCGAAAGCTCCTTAAAACCGAGATCCGCCATGTGAAGAATATCCTTTGAAAAATCGGTGTTATAATGAGTGTAAGTTCCACGCATGTAATAATTCTGCTGATTTCTCGCTTCGGCAAAACGCTTGAATTTATCAATGATAAGGTCATATGAGCCTTTGCCGTTGCAGCTTGTGCGAAGCCTGTCATGAGTTCCTTTTCTGCCGTCAAGAGAAAGAACGACATTGCTCATTTCCCTGTTGCAGAAATCGATAACTTCATCGTCAACAAGTATTCCGTTTGTTGTGAGAGTAAAGCGGAAGTTTTTGCCGCATTCCTTTTCACGCTCTCTGCCGTAGGCGACAAGCTTTTTGCAGACCTCCCAGTTGAGCAGGGGTTCACCGCCGAAAAAGTCAACCTCAAGGTTGTGCCTGTCACCGCTGTTTTCAATCAGAAAATCAAGCGCACGCTTGCCGACCTCAAAGCTCATTATTTCTCTTTTGCCGTCATATTCGCCCTTGCCCGCAAAGCAGTATTTGCAGGCAAGGTTGCAGTCATGGGCAACATGCAGGCAGATAGCCTTAATAACACCCTGACGGCGTTTGAAATCCTTGGCGGCTTCTTCAAAGCTGTCCTTTGAAAAAAGTCTGCCCTGTGCAATCAGAGTTTCAATGTCCTCAAAGCATTCTTCAATGTCTTTTTTGTTAACATCGTCTCTGTCTGAATATTTATCAAGAATTACCGACTTTATTTCGTCTTTGGGCGTGTTTTCATACATGGTGATAATGTCAAACGCAACCTCGTCAACCGAGTGAACACAGCCGCTGTTCTGGTCGATAATAATATTGTATCCGTTCATTTTATATGCGTGAATCATAATTATTTCTCCGTTTCGGCAACAAAAAAGGCGGGTGATTCCCGCCGATTTTTGCCGTTGATTTTCCGAATCAGCCGCACGGAAAATGTGCGCTTAAATCGAAATTTTATTTCTTAATCTGCTCGCACTTCTGGTTTGCAACAGAGCAAGAAGTTTTGCTTGCTGACTGGCAGGAAGTCTGGCACTCACCGCAGCCGCCTTTCTTTGCTGATTCGCAAAGGTTTCTTGAATTAAGAGTGTTGATTCTTTTCATGTTTCCGGCACCTCTTTTCGTGGATTGTTTTATATATTTTACATCAATATTATGCTTTTGTCAATATTTGATGAGGCAGTAAATTTCCGTCCGAAATCAAATTGACATTTTTTTTGTTCAAATCCGAGATTCGGCCGAGAATTTCACCGCTTATTATTTCTCCGGGAGCAATTATCGGGATTCCCGGGGGATAGGCAAAGATAAATTCGCCGCAGATTTTTCCGATACATTCGTTGAACGGAGTAGGTAATACGCTCTCCGTTTCCCAAGTTTCAAATCTTTTTTCACAGATAATGTTGCGGTAATCATTTTTTTCAGGCTTATCGCAAAGTGAATCAATTCGGGAATTAATTTCTTTTATCGCCTTGCAGAGCAGATTAATACCCTCGTCCGTGTCACAGACGGTCGAAATGAGGATAACATAATCCGAGGTTACGGCTTCAGGCTCGATTGAATAATCTCTTCGCAGCATTTCCGCAAACTCAGCACCCGATATTTCCTTTGAAGAACCGATTACGATTCTTGATCTGTCCTGCTCAAAACCGCCGTTTGTCTTTTCGTTGCAACAGGTCAGATTACGGCATTTTTCAAGCGTGTCATACACTCTGTCAAGCATTGCGGAAAATTCCTTGTATTTTTCCACGGAACTTTCCAAAAAAAATGCACATCTTGAAATGCTGTTCATCAGAACATAGCTCGGAGAGCTTGTTTCAAACATATCAATGTACTTTTTTATCTTCGGTTCAAGCCTCGGATTATACACATTCAGCACCGCTGTCTGAGTCAAAGCGGGCAGGGTCTTATGAAGCGACTGAACGGTTATGTCTCCGCTCATTCTTTGAGGAAAGAGGGGAGAAAAGCCGAGATGTGCGCCGTGGGCGCTGTCAACCAAAAGCGGAATATTGCATTTTACTCTTGAAATGATTCCCTCATAAGTCGGGGAAGAAATTACAACAGCTTTAGCGTCGGGATTTTCGGCGAGTGCCGTGTCAATATCCTCCTGCGTAACTGCGCCGCAGCCGAACGGCGTTTGAGTCGGATAAATATATTCAACTCTCAGGCGGCGCAGATAGCAGGCGTTATATACGCTTTTGTGACAGTTTCTTGCAATGATAATTTTGTCGCCGCAATCGCAAAGTGCAAAAATCGAGGCAAGAATTCCGCAGGTTGAGCCGTTGACAAGCATAAAGCTTCTCTTGCTTTCATAAAGCTTTGAAAGCTCCGTCTCAATATCTTTAAGAATCCCCTCGGCATTGTGCAGATTGTCAAAGCCGTCAATTTCCGTTATGTCAATGTCGGAGCAGGGAATTGAAAATTCCCCGTTTCTCTTGTGACCCGGCATGTGAAACGGATATCTGTCAAGTTTTTTCAGCTTTTCTTCAAGGCGCAAAATTATCTTCCTTTATCAGATGAGTGATTTATAAAGCTCGGTGATTTCTTCAACGCTCGTGTCTCTGGGGTTGCCGGGGCGGCAAGCGTCGTCATATGCTGACTGTGCAAGGAACGGAATATCCTCGGGCTTAACGATTTCTTTAAGGTCAGCGGGGATTCCGACATCCTTTGAAAGCTGCTTAACAGCGTCAATTGCAGCCTTTCTTGCTTCTTCAATGCTCATTGCGTCTGTTCCCTCAACGCCCATTGCTTTGGCGATATCTCTGTATTTGTCGCCTGTTGCGGGAGCGTTGTATTCCATAACGGTCGGGAGAATGATAGCGTTTGCAACGCCGTGAGGTGTGTTATAAAGTGCACCGAGCGGGTGAGCCATTGAGTGAACAATGCCGAGACCGACATTTGAGAAGCCCATGCCGGCAACATACTGACCGAGAGCCATGCCCTCTCTGCCCTCTGCGGTGTTGGCAACTGCGCCTCTGAGGTTCTTTGAAATGATTTCAATTGCCTTGAGGTGGAACATGTCGCTCAGTTCCCATGCGCCCTTTGTGATGTAGCCCTCAATTGCGTGAGTGAGAGCGTCCATGCCTGTTGCGGCGGTGAGGGAAGCGGGCATTGTTGACATCATGTCGGGGTCAACAACGGCAACAACGGGAATATCATGAACATCAACGCAAACCATTTTTCTGTTCTTTTCGCTGTCAGTGATAACATAGTTGATTGTTACCTCAGCAGCTGTGCCTGCGGTTGTGGGAACAGCGATGATGGGAACGCTCTTGTTCTTTGTGGGAGCAACGCCCTCAAGAGAACGGACATCAGCAAATTCGGGGTTTGCAATGATGATGCCGATACCCTTTGCGGTGTCCATTGATGAACCGCCGCCAACGGCGATTATGCAGTCTGCGCCGCTTTCTTTGAAGGCTTTAACGCCGTTCTGAACATTCTCAATTGTCGGATTAGCCTGAATTTCGCTGTAAACATCGTATGCGATATCAGCGCCCTTGAGAACATTGAAAACCTTGTCTGCAACGCCGAACTTGATAAGGTCGGGGTCACAGCATACAAGAGCCTTTTTGAAGCCTCTTGCCTTTACTTCGTCGGCGATGGCGTTGATTGCGCCCTTGCCGTGATATGAAGTCTCGTTAAGTACAAATCTGTTTGCCATTTTTATTACCTCCAAAAATTTTTTACATTAATTAAAGATCAAGAAAATCTTTTCTGTAAACATCAAGAAGACCGAAAGCCTTTGCGATTTCAACAAGGTTGGGGTCTGTTATCGTGTTGACTCTGGGCAGGTGAGCGGTCATCATATAAAGCTGAGCCGCTTTTTCAACGGTTTCGATAAGACCGAAAGCCTCGTCAAGATCCTTGCCGCAGCCGTAAATGCCGTGCTGACCCCAGATAACAAGGCGGAATTCTTTCATCTTCTCGGCAGTTGCAATGCCGATTTCGTTAGTGCCGCATACCATCCAGGGAAGAACGCCGATTCCGTCGGGGAAAACAACCATGCATTCGGTGCACATCTCCCAAAGAGAGTGGGTGAATTTCTTTTCGCTCAGCTCGTGAACATAGGTCATTGCAAGCGTGTTTGTCGGGTGACTGTGCATGATAACTCTGTTTTCAGGATTCTTTGAAAGCCTTGAAATATGGCTCATAAGATGAGCGGGAAGCTCGGAAGTCGGTCTGCCGCCGTCGCTGTAGCCCCAAAGAAGCTCGGCGTTAACGCCGTCCTCGGCAATTTTGATTATACCGAGATTATTTTCGGGGTCGTCCTCAACATTCTTGAAGTATTTACCCGTGCCGGTTACGATGAAGATTTTTCCCGCAAGAACCTTTGCATCAAAGCCCATGGGAACGGTTCTTATCGGCTTGTTAATGTCAAGATATTCCGAAACCTCATCATTATCAAGCATCATGCTGATGTTGCCGCCGTTTCTTTCGTCCCAGCCCATGCGATACATATTTGCGGTTGCTTTGCACATGCCCTTAACAAAGGGTGCGTCCATTATGTTTTTCATTTTCTGTTCACCAAAACTTTCTTTTCATATTCCGTGATGCTGCCGAAGTAATCGGCTTCAACGCCCTGTCTTGAAAGATATTCGTTCCAGATATCTCCGAAAGGCATTGTTTTCATTTCTTCGCTGAGAACCATAAGCTGAGTAAAGTCGGATTTATCCTGAAGCTCTTTCATTTTTTCGCAGGGCTGAAGCATTGCAAAAAGCAAAGCTTTCTGAACGCTGCGAACGCCCGTTACCCATGCGCTGATTCTGTTGATTGATGCGTCAAAATAATCGGTGGCAATGAACACTCTGCCGAGAGCGTCGTTTCTTACTATTTCTTTTGCAATCTCTTTTGTTTCATCGTCGAGAAGAACAACATGGTCGCTGTCCCAACGAACGCCTCTTGTTATGTGGAGAGCTATTTTATCGTTAAAAGCGAGCAATGCCGATATTTTATCGGAAACAAGCTCTGTCGGATGATAATGACCGTTATCCATAAGCGGAACTATTCCGTTTTTGGTTGAATAGCTCAGGCAAAATTCAGCCGAACCGACCGTGTAGGATTCAACGCCTATGCCGAAAACCTTTGATTCAAGAGTAACATAAACCTTGCTCTTGTCATAGGGAACGGAAAGAATTTCGTCAAGCGATTTTTTGAAACGCAGGCGGGGGGAGAGACGGTCGGCGGGAATATCCTTGTAGCCGTCGGGAATCCATATGTTCATAACGCAGGGAACGCCTGTTTCCTCGGCGAAATACTGAGAAATCTCAATGCAGCGTTTGCCGTGTTCAACCCAGAAGCTGCGAACCGATTCATCGGGAGAAGAAAGGGTTAACGCGTCCTTAACCATAGGATGAGAAAAGAAAGTCGGATTAAAATCAAGACCGATTCCTCTTGCTTTTGCAAAGTCAACCCATTTTTTGAAATGCTCGGGTTTGAGAGCGTCTCTGTCTGCTTTTTCGCCGTCAAAAATCGCATAGCATGCGTGAAGATTCAATTTCTTTTTGCCGGGAATAAGGCTGAAAGCCTTGTCTATATCGGCCATAAGCTCGTCGGGAGTTCTTGCCTTGCCCGGGTAATTGCCCGTTGACTGAATACCGCCGGAAAGCGCCTCAGGGCTGTCAAAGCCTCCGACATCGTCGCCCTGCCAGCAATGAACGGAAACCGTAACATCGCCGAGCGTTTCAATCGCTTTTTCGGCGTCGATTCCGTGAAGTGCATAGATTTCTTTTGCGCTGTCAAATCTGGTCATTTTCATCCTCCTAAACCATTTGAAATAATAATACACTTTTAAAAGATTAATGTCAATAAAAGTTAGGAATTTAACATTAACGATACATAATTAATCATTGGTGTTGATTTTTTGCACAATTATTTTTTGATTCACTAATTTAATATTGATTTTCTCGGCGTATTGGTGTAAACTGAATACAGTCGAAGCATAGCTTTCGGCTGATTTTTTTGTGTGATTTTTTAAGAGGAATACGGAGGCTTCCGATAATGCAGAATTGCGACATCGAGACACGAAGTCCGAAATGGGATATATTAAAATTTTTCCTTGTTTTTCTTGTGGTTCTGGGACATGCCGCAAGTTTTTATACCGAAACATCTTATTTCATGAAAGGATTATTCCTTCTCATATATTCTTTCCATATGCCTCTGTTTATCTTTATTTCGGGCATGTTTTCAAAAAGAAACATTGATGAAAAACGGTATAACAAGATTTTCGGCTATCTGATAGTTTATTTTGCGCTTAAACTCTTTGAATTTTTTTATAAATTGCTTTCGGGAGCCAATCCGGAATTTTCGGTTTTTTCCGAAGGCGGAGCGCCGTGGTATATGTTTGCTCTTTTTTCTTTCAGTCTTATAACGATTGCCGTTAAAAAAGTCTCACCTAAGTATGTTTTGATTATGAGCATTTTACTTGCCTGCGTTGCGGGCTATGATTCCGATATAGGAGATTTTTTGGTTCTTTCAAGAACGACTGTGTTTTTTCCTTTCTTTTATCTCGGTTATTGCCTTGACAGAAAGAAAATTGAAAGCCTTTGCCGTTCAAGAACCAATAAAATTATTGCGGCGGCGGTGCTGATTTCTTTTATGGCAATCGTATTTGTTTTTGCCGAGGGCATTGATTTCTTTCGTCCTTTGCTGACAGGAAGAAATCCCTTTTCAAAGCTCGGGAAATATGCCGATTTCGGATTTTTTATAAGATTGTTGTATTATGCCGTTGTGACGCTTGTTTCAGCCTGTGTTGTTATTCTGACACCTCAAAAAACGCATTTCGGTATCGCTGAAAGGCTTGGACAAAGAACGCTTGCGGTTTACGGATTGCACTACATAGTTTTTTATTTCATGTTTGTCCGCTTTGATGTTAAGCACGTTCTTGATGAACATTTAGGCATGTTTTCAAGCTTGATTCCGATTATCCTTTCTGTTTTGTTAACTTTGTTTTTCTCGTTAAAAATTTTCAATGGTATTCTCACTAAAATAATGAATGTTCCGCTGAGAAAAAGAACAACTGATTTTAACAGTTGATTTTTCAACCGTAATGGTATAGAATTAAATTCGCAAAATTATTGTAATCATATTTCATAGTAAAAATATATTTCGGGTGTGATCAGATGTTTAAATACAGAATTTCGGTAATAGTTCCCATTTATAATATGGAAAAGTATATAGAAAGCTGTATTGAATCAATAATCAAACAGAGCATAAGCAAGGACGATTTGGAGGTTCTTCTTATAAATGACGGCTCGGTTGATAACAGCGAGGCGATTTGTAAGAAATATACCGAAAAATATTCGTTCCTGAAGCTTTTTTCAAAGGAAAACGAAGGCTTGTCAAAAACAAGAAATTTCGGAATAAAAAATGCACAGGGAAAATATCTGGTGTTCCTTGATCCCGATGATGAACTGACCGAGAATTCTCTTGAAAATCTTGCGGATTTTTTTGATAAACATGAAAATGATGTTGATATCGTAACTTATAAAATTATTCCTGTTTTTAACGGGAAACAAAGTGAAAACATTCATTTCAGATATAAATACATGCAGCATGAGGGCATTTATGACCTGACAAGACCTGAGAATGTTTATATCACTCAAACCAATGTCAACATTTGCGTTAAAAACAAAGGCGAAAATAATATTCTGTTTGATACAACCGAAAATTTCCGCCACGAAGACCAAAAATATAATATCGATGTAGTCAGAGAAAAAATGAAAATCGGATATTGCACGGGTGCTCAGTATCTTTACACAAAGAATCCCGGAAGCATAACGAATACGATTTTTTATTCTTACTATATTTTTGAAACAACGATGAATTTTTGGGAAGAGCTTTTCGGCTCTTATCCCGACAGAGTTCCCCCTTATTTTCAGGCGATGTATGTTAACGATATCAATTGGAAATCCCGTTCGGATATTCTTCTCCCTTATCATTATGACGAGCCTGAATATAACCGTGCGGTTGAGCGAATAGTTGCGCTTCTCAGACGGGTTGACGATGAAGTAATTCTGAAGCATCCCAAGGTTGAATTGCCGCATAAATACTGCATGCTCGGGTTAAAAGACAAAGAATCTCTTTCAGTAAAATCAAGCTGTGCAGGCGTTTCAATCATTAAAGATGAAAAACCCGTTTTCTTTGAAGGCACGGTTCCTTTTACCGTTTGCAGATTCAAGGTTGACAAGGAAAAGACTTATATTGATGCATTTGTCAGATCGCCTGTTTTTTCTTTCTGCGAAAAGCCTGAAATATATGCACATCTCAGCGGTGAAAATGAAGTCAAAGTTGTTGAGCTGAAGGCAGAGAAATCTGCTTGGGATTATTATCACGCAAAAATAAAAACAAACAAGTTCTGGCGTGTGCGTTTTAACTGGGATTATAAAGAATTCAACAGCATTTATTTTACGGTTAAAATCGGAGATAACACCATTCCCGTGCGCCTTGAATTCATTATGAACACACCGTTTGAAAGCAGTTCGGGCAGAAACTTTCTTTTCCGCTGCGGATATAAATTCATTCAGAATCAAAACGGATTTGACAGCTTTGAATCGTCTTTGTCGGAGCAAAAAGCGGTTACTTCGGGTTATGAAAAATCGCTTCTTCTCAAAAGGCCGAGAACACTCGGTTGGCGTATTATCTGCAAAAGCAAACGCTTTGCCAATGAGAGAATCTGGCTTTATTATGACTGCAAAAATGTTTTTAAAGATAACGGATATTATCAGTTTATCCATGATTTCGGTATCAATGACGGCGTTAAACGCTACTATATTGTTAATGATGATATGAACAGAAATGCTCTGTTTACATCAAAGCAAAGGAAAAATATTGTTAAATTCGGTTCGGTTAAGCACAGGCAGCTTTTCCTTTCATGCGAAAAAATTATAACTGCTTTTGCGGAATTTGAAAATTATAATCCGTTTTCAAATGTTATGTGGAAATATTACACCGATTTATTCAAGGCGGAGATTGTATATCTTCAGCACGGTGTTCTTCATGCGTTCCTCCCTTGGAAATATTCAAATGACCGTCTTAACGCAATTGACAGAGAGGTTATTTCAACAACATTTGAAGAAAAGAATATGACAGAGAACTACGGCTTCAGAGAATGTGATTTGATTCCTGCGGGTATGCCGAGATATGATTTTATTGACGGTGAAACCGTTAAATCGGAAAATAAGGTTCTTTTTGCTCCGACCTGGAGAAAATATCTTATCGGGGTTAATCCTTCCGGCGGCTTTTTTGCAACTCCCGATAAGTTCAAAGCAAGCAATTTCTTTAAAGAAACCTATGAATTTCTTCATAGCCCGGAGCTGAAGGAATGTCTTGAAAAAAATAATTGGTATCTTGATTTCAAGCTTCACCCGATATTCTCGGAATATGCGTCTCTTTATGAGCTTGATGACGAAAGAATACGCATTGCGGATAAGTCTGTTGACGAAAAAACTTATAAAATATTTATAACAGACTTTTCTTCATTTTGTTTTGATTTTGTCTACCTGAAAAAAACAATGATGTATTTTGTGCCTGATGATGAAATGTTCAGAGCAGGCATGAATGATTACAGAAAGCTTGATCTTCCTCTTGAGGAGGGCTTCGGACCTCTTGCTCATAACGCCGGCCAGGCAGTTAAATATCTTTGCGAGCTTGTTAACAGAAACGGTGAGAGCGAAGAAAAGTATCTTGAACGCATGAACGGATTCTTTATTCATTCTGACAAAAATTGCAGAGACAGAGTTTATGAAAGCATAATAAAAAAATGATTCATTAATCAAATATCTTAACAAAACGGCTTGCATCGGTTCTCATTCAACCGGTACAAGCCGTTTTGTTATTTATTCAGTTTTTTAACCGCTTTTTCAAGAGCATCAAGGCTTTCGTCGGTTGTTGCCCAGCTTAAACAGAAGCGAACGGCGCTCTCGGTTTCGTTTATCTCACACCATGTTTCAAACGAAAATTCACATAAAAGCTTTTCAATTTCGGAATTTTTAAGAATGGGGAACTGCTGATTGGTTTCGGATTCCGACAGAAATCGGCATCCGTGATCTTCAAAAATCTTTCTGATTCGTTTTGCCGCATTTATTGCATGAGCGGAAATGGCATAATACAGTCCGTCCTCAAAGAGAGTTTCAAACTGAATTCCGAGCAATCTGCCTTTTGCGAGCAGACCGCCTTTTTGCTTGATAAAATATCTGAAATCTTTCTTTAGGCTGTTGTTGCATATAACGAGAGCTTCGCCGAAAAGTGCGCCGACCTTTGTGCCGCCGATATAGAAAACATCACTCAAAGCCGCAATATCGGGCAGGGTAAGGTCACAGCCGTCTGCAGCAAGACCGTAGCCGAGCCTTGCGCCGTCAATATAAAGAATCAGTCCGCATTCCTTGCAGATATTAAATATGTCTGTTAGCTCGGATTTTGAATATGAGGTTCCTTTCTCGGTCGGAAAAGAAATATAGACCATTGCAGGCTGAACCATATGTTCGTGAGTAGGGTCGTTCCAATGCGAGTCATAACAGCTCTTTATGCTTTCTGCCGTCAGTTTTCCGTCTGCCGAGGGGAGTGCCAACACCTTATGCCCCGTTGCTTCAATTGCACCGCTCTCGTGAACATTGATATGACCTGTTTCGGCGCAGATAACGCCCTGATGCGGGCGAAGAACGGCGGAAATAACCGTTGTGTTGGTCTGAGTGCCGCCGACAAGAAAGTGAACATCGCTTTCGGGAGCATGGCACGCTTCTTTTATGAGCTTTGCCGCTCTTTCGCAGTGAGGGTCACAGCCGTAACCGATAGTTTGCTCAAGATTTGTCTCTGCAAGTCTTTTTATAATCAGAGGATGAGCGCCCTCAAGATAATCGCTGTCAAATCTGAACATTATTATGCACCTCTCCGTGTTCATTCTTCTTTGATTTTTCCGCAGTCAATCCTACGGCGCAAACGGCAACCGCAACAGCGCAGACGGCAAGCATAAGAATAAAAACGGCGTTCCAGCCTTTTGCCTGCGATACTGCGCCGAGAGTGTAGGATGTAACGGT
>JBJEQD010000102.1:0-85599 GCA_051881575.1 Acutalibacteraceae bacterium
ATTTTGTGCAACTTTTTCTTCGCTCTTAAGTTAATGACATTGCCTCTTGAGGGAGGTGGCACGGCGAAGCCGTGACGGAGGGAGTCAAATTTCGGTTTGTAGGGGACGATGCCCACATCGTCCCAAAGTCATATATATCAGCAATTTTGTGCGAATTAACAGGCGGGCGAACGCAGTTCGCCCCTACCGCTTAGCCGTTGATTTCTATTGATTTTCGTAACGCTGAGCGTTCCCAACTGAAACCGTTTTTATCATAATAATTCAAACAAAAACAGATTACAAGTCGAATCCTTTCGGGTTCTGACCTGTAATCTGTTCTTTTGTTGTTTATTTGTTTTCAGCCGTTATGCAAACAATGCGTTGAATGCATCAACAACCGGCGCAAGGGCGCTGTTTATTGCTTCGCTGATGCCCTTGAAAATCAGGTTGATTGTTATGGGAAGCATTTCGGAATATCCTGCCGTTCCGTAATTGTCAAAGAGCCAAAGGCTGAGCTTCTCTAAGAAATCCGAGGATTCCTCTTCCTCGCTTTTAGGCCCGTATCTTCCGATTTTAACAAGGATAGCATTGAGCCTTTCCTGAGCCGCTTCGGCTTCGCCGGGAACGGCTACGGTGTTATCAAGCACGGCTTCTGCCTGAGCAATCGCCGCCGCAAGCTCTGCCGCATCCTCTGCGCTCAGAGTTGAGGGGTCGATGGCTTTTGCATCGGGAAGCATGCTGTTGCGGAGCTTCTTTGTGTTTCTGCCCGTGTTGAACTGAGGATATTCGGGGAGAGAATATACATCCTCGATATCGTCGGTTGCAAGAATTCGGGTTGCAAGCTTCATAATGATATCGTTACTGCCCGTGCTCTCGTGATTCTGATTGTCAAAATAGAAAGTCGTGTCGGGCAGCAGACCTGCGGAAGCGTCAACAACTCTGTCGGGTGAAATGTGGTTGTGGTCGGGATTTGTGCAATTGGTGTTCGCCTGAACATAGCCCTCGGGGAGAGTTTCGCCGACATTTGCGCTGACAGCACCCATTGAGGTTGAATCAAGCTGAATGATTCCGTCGGCATTCTCTTTATCCCATGATGTGCCGACATTGTAAATCTTGCAGTCGTAATCAACGACATCATAGACCTTGACGCCGTTTTCAACAAGTCTGAGAATGTTCTTATCCGAATTGAGCTGAGCCTGATAATAAATATCGGTCTGGCGTCTCAGCTCTGCCTTTTCGGGAGAGGAGAGAAGCTTGTTTGCCGCAGACTCATAATCCTTTGAGGGAACAAGAGCCCACATATTTGTGCTCGTTGAAAGAACCGAAACAAGGCCGTCAACCGCCGAGTGCAGGCACTTCATAAGAACCTCATCGGGGAAGATTCTCAGCACGGATTCAATCATCCTTGCCTGGTCATAATCCATAAGCTCCTCAAGGAAGCCGTTGTAGAGATAGTCTTTATCATAGAAAGTGATATTGCCGTTGAAAACATCGCCGACGATGCTTGAACCGTCAAGAGCGGGAACAATATAGACAACCTTGTTGAGGTCTTTATATATTTCGGGATAATATTCAAGCAGACCGTTGGCAACCGTGCCGCCCAGGCTGATAGGAACTATGTTAACCTTGTCGTGACCCGTCTCTGCCTTAACCGTCTGAATAAAATCGTAAAGCTCATTAACGATTGCAATGTTGTTGCCGAATGAATTGTAGGCGAAGTAATAAAGATGATCCTCGCCGACCTGAGCGGCATAGTCCTGAAGCGGAACGGAATCGTAAATCTCGCCTTTTTCGTATTCGCTGCACTCGGCAAGCGAATACGGATATCTTTCAAGCTTTATGTTGCCCGTTGAATTGCCGTTGTTGTCGCTTGCGTTAACCGCAAAGCACATTGCAACAGCTTCGCCCAAAGCCTTTGAAAGCCCGATGTCATGCTGAGTAACAAGAGTCAGAAGCAGGGGAACAAGAAGCTTTTTAACAAGCGCAGGCACATCAACATAGGCGGGGAAGCAGTTGATTTTGTTGCCGTTATCGTCAAGAACATATTCGCCGTTGTCATCGGTCAGCCAGACATTGCTCTGACCGATGCCGTGAATAACTATTGTCGGGCAGTTATCGCAGTTGCCGCCGCACGCCGTTTTTGTATCGGCTGCGGAAGCACCGACCGCTGCGACTGAAACGAGCATCGCAAGCACAAGAACAAATGCAATTATCCTTTTTTTCATTTTCGGTTTTCCTTCCGTTATCTGAATATTTTGTCAAACAGACTGCCGCCTCCGAGAGTTTTGAGGAGGAACAGGCTGAAATTCTCAGCGGCTTTTTCAACATAAGGAGCAAGCTTTGAGGGCTCTTCCTCGGGCTGATATCTGCCAACCTTAACAAGAATATCCTTGAGTCTCTGATCTGCGGCGTCAACTCTGTCTGCGTCGGCAATTGTCAATGCAAGAACTGCATCGCCCTCGGCGATTGCCGCAGTCAGCTCTGCCTTATCCTCTGCGCTGAGGCTTGTATTATTTTCAAGCTCATCCTTAGCGTCGGGAAGTCTCCAGCGGCGGATGCCCTTTGTGTTGCAGGTATAGTTGAACTGAGGATATTTTTCGGGATTGTCGTGAACATTTGAAACCTCGCCGACAAAGATAGCCTTTGCAAGATTCAGAACAACATCGTTATTGCCGACCTCATGGTGCTGATTGAGGAAAATCCATGTGTTGTCGGGAAGAACGGCGGTTGAAGCATCAATCTTATTGTCGGGGGAGATATAGCTGTAGTCGGGGTAATCGGGGTTGGTGTAAGCCTGCTTATAGCCCTCGGGGAGAGTCTGACCTGCGGGTGCACCTGTTGCGCCCATTGTTGTTGAGGACATGTTGATGATTCCGTCGGTGTTAACTCTGTTGGCGGAATCAACGATGTTGAAGAAGCTGTACATCTGCTCGCCGAAAGCAAGGTTTGAGCCTGAAATTGAGTTAACCTTTACGCCGTCGGCAACAGCGGCAAGAATGTTGTCATTGAGGTTGAGCCTTGCCTGCTGGAAGCGGTCGGTTTTTGCCCTGAGCTCCGCTTTTTCGGGGGAGCTGAGGTATTTATTTGCAAGAGCTTCGTATCTGTATGAGGGAACCATCGCCCACATCTGCGGGCAGTTAATCATAATTGTGTCAAGGATTGCGCTGATTGCGCCCGAAAGGAGTGCGTCAACGCCCGAGCGGGGAAGAATGTGAAGAACCGCATTGATGATATAGCCGAGAGTGGGGTCGTCATTCTCTTCTTCCATAATTCCTGCAATATACTCGTGATAAAGATATTCGTCTGAAAGATTCCACTTTCTTGCGTACATATCCGCAACGATATCCGTGCCGTTAAGGCATGCAACGGCGTTAACTATCTGATCAAGATCCTCATGGCCGTATTTGTCAAGATAAGCGGTGAGGATAGTGCCGCCGAGGCTGACGGGGAGGAACGAAACCTTATCGTGACCCGTCTGCTCCTTAACCATTTTGATATATTCATGCAGCTCGTCAGCCGATTCCATGGGATCGCCGACAAGGTTGAAGGTGAACATATAAATATGGTCGCCGCCGATTTCCTTTTCGAGAGCCTGAATGGGAACCATTCTGTAGAGCCACTGAATATCGTCTTCCGTCATTTCGGAAATGGGGTGATTCCATCTCTTAGTCTGAAGATTCTCGACATGATTGCCGTTGTCGTCGCATTTCTGAATTGAGAACAGATAGCTTGCGGCTTCATAAGCGGCTTTGTCAAGACCGACATTATGCTGAGTCAGAACCGTTGCAAAAATGCTGAGCAGAAGCTTGGGAACTATCTTGATTATGTTGCGGGTTTCGAGAATCAGCAAAGTTCCGCCGATCTGCTTGCCGTTTGAATCAAGCACGGGCTCGTTATTTTCATCATAAAGATATGTCGGCGAATGATTGATGCCGGGAAGAATAATAACGGGCGAATAATCGCAGTCACATTCTCCGTCTGCTGCGCTCGCAACGGCTGCCAATGCTCCGCTTGAAGCAAGCAATGCGGCGCAAAGAATAAGGGAGATAATTCTTCTTAGTCCTTTTTTCATTTTGTATGCACTCTCCTTTGGTGGATCGGTTGAGCTACCGATAAATATACAGTTTATGTTACCATATTTTTTATATAATTTCAACAATTTATTTGAAATAATTGTATCGATTTTAGATTTGATTTCAAAACTTGTTTTTTACTTGACGGCAAAAGGCGGAAAGTGGTATTATGTATCGTAGGGAAATGCCGTCTGCGGTGTTTTCCGTTCGGGAGGAATAACTGAAAATGATAAAAAATATAATTTTTGATATGGGCGGGGTTCTGATTGACTATAACCCCGAAAAGACCCTTTATTCGATTTTTGACAGGCAGACCGCCGACATTTTGCTAAAAGAAATATTCAGAAACCCTATTTGGGCGGATAAGGACAGGGGAATTATCACTCCTGAGGAAATAATTGAGAAAAAACGCTCGGTTATTCCGCCGCAGGCTCTTGAAAAGGTCACCGAAATGGTTGATAATTTTTATCCCTACATGCCGCCGTTTGAAAAGATGTACGGATTTATCGAGCGGCTGAAAGTTAACGGCTACGGCATTTATCTGCTCTCCAACGCCTCGTCGGATTTTCACATTCACAGGCAGGGAATACCTGCTCTTTCGCTCTTTGACGGCTGCCTTATTTCAGCCGATTACAAGCTTCTTAAACCCGAAAAAGAAATATATTTAACGCTTTTTGAGAAATTTTCGCTGATTCCCGGGGAATGCTATTTCATCGACGATGTTCAGGCGAATATCGACGGAGCAAAAGCCGCCGGCATGGACGGCCATTGCTACAGCCACGGCGACATCGAAATTCTCAAAAAAGCTTTGACAGAAGCAGGAATCAAAATATGAACTGTTACACCGAAATTGCAAAATCCGTTCCCGAATTTCTCGCTCTTGCTTCGGCGATAAGAAAAAACCGCCTGCCTGCGGGCACAACGGGGCTTGCCAATATCCACAAGGCGCATATCATTGCGTCGCTCTGCATGAGCCTGATGCGGAAAGCGGTTGTCATCGCTCCCGACGAGGCTCAGGCAACAAGGCTTCGGCAGGATATGGAGGGCTTCGGCATAAATGCCCTGCTTTTCCCTGCGAGAGATTTATCCTTTCGGTCGCTTGAGACCGTTTCAAGAGAATATGAACACGCCCGCCTGAAAGTGCTTGACAAGATGCTTTCGGGCGATTTTGACGCAGTTGTTTTGTCCGCAGAGGCGGCTTCTCAGCTCACCGTTCCCCCCGCAAGGCTCATGGGCAGCAGCTTTTCGGTTGAAGCGGGCGGGGATTACGACATCGGAGAGCTGACGCTGAACCTTGTCAAATGCGGCTATACACGGAGCGAACAGGTTGACGGCGCAGGTCAGTTCGCCGTCAGAGGCGGAATTCTCGACTTCTTCCCGCCCGATTCAAAACAGCCCTGCCGAATTGAATTCTGGGGCGATTCGGTTGACAGCATTTCATTTTTCGACCCCGAAACTCAGCGCAGAACCGGTTCCGCCGAAGAAATAAGAATAACTCCCGCAAGAGAAATTCTCTGCGAGGACGGCGTTCTCTGCGAAATGATAAAGCGGCATATTGCCGAAAAGAAAATTAAAGGCGAAGCCCTGAAAAGCCTTGAAGAAGATATTGACCGCCTTGAAAACGGCATTCATCTTTCTTCGCTTGATAAATATATGCCGCTGATTTATCCCGAATGCGGCGGAATTTTCGACTATGCAAAGGACTGCATGCTTTTCGTCTGCGAAAGCTTCTCGGTCAAGGATAAATTTGATTCAACCTGCCGGCTTTTGAATGAAACGGTCAAGGGGCTGTTTCAGGACGGCATTCTCTGCAAGGGGCTTGACCGCTTCTGCATTCAATTGCCCGAGCTTTTTGCTCTATATGAAAAATTTGATACGGTTTATCTCGATAATCTGCCGAGAGGAAGCTTTGACACTCCCGTTAAGGAGCTGATAACCTTCACCGCAAAGCAGATAAGCCCCTGGAACGGCTCGTTTTCCGCTCTCACGGAGGATTTGGCTTCCGTCAAAAAGGCGGGTCGGTCATGCGCCGTGCTTGCGGGAACGGAAAAGGCGGCAAAAACGCTTGCCGACGACCTTGAAAACGAGGGAATCCCCGCTCTTTTCTGCCCGTTTCCCCCTGCGGAAATCCCGAAAAAGACAGTCTGCGTGCTCCCCGGAGCGCTTTCGGCGGGCTTTGAATATCCCTCGGCAGGCTTTACGCTCATAACCTACCGAAGCAGGGCAGTCACCGCAAGAAAAACATCGTCCGCCGCCAAAAAAGGCGGCAAGGCGGCTTTCAATAATCTTGATGAGCTTCACAGGGGCGAATATGTTGTTCATTCCGCTCACGGTATCGGAATTTTTGAGGGAATAACCAGCCTTGAAGCTTCGGGAACCACCAAGGATTATATTAAAATTCAATATGACAAGGGCGACATTCTCTATGTGCCCGTAACTCAGCTTGACCAGGTTTCAAAATATATCGGCCCGAAAAGCGATGAAAAACCGCTCAAGCTTAACAAGCTCGGCGGCAAGGATTGGCAAAAGACCCGTTCAAAGGTCAAGAGCGCCGTTAAGGACATGGCAAAGGAGCTTATCGAGCTTTATTCAAAGCGCCTTAAAGTTCAGGGTCACGCTTTTTCGCCCGATATCGATATGCAGAGCGATTTTGAACGCCGCTTTGAATTTGTTGAAACCGAGGATCAGCTCCGCTGTATCCGTGAAATCAAAAAGGATATGGAAAAGCCCTATCCCATGGACAGACTGCTTTGCGGCGATGTCGGCTTCGGCAAAACCGAGGTTGCGCTCAGAGCGGTGTTCAAGTGCGTTGCCGACGGAAAGCAATGCGCCATCCTTGTTCCGACAACGATTCTTGCTTTGCAGCATTATCAGACGATTCTCAAACGCTTTGAGGGCTTCCCGGTTGAAGCGGGAATGCTTTCAAGATTCTGCTCGAAAAAAGAGATTGAAAAAACGCTTAAAGGCTTACGCCGTGGCTCGGTTGATATCGTAGTCGGCACTCACCGCCTGATTTCAAAGGATGTTCAGTTCCGTGACCTCGGTCTTATCATCGTTGACGAGGAACAGCGGTTCGGAGTTGCTCAAAAAGAAAAACTCAAAACGCTTTTTCCCGCTGTCGATGTGCTGACCCTGACGGCAACCCCGATTCCGAGAACGCTCAACATGGCGATGACGGGAATCCGTGACATGTCGGTGCTTGAAGAAGCTCCGCAGGACAGACAGCCCGTTCAGACCTATGTTATCGAGCATAACATGGGCGTGCTTGCTCAGGCAATGGAGCAGGAGCTTCGCAGAGGCGGTCAGGTATACTATTTATATAACAGAGTTGAGGATATCGAACGAAAAGCCGCCGAGATAAAAGCACTTTTGCCCGAAGCGAATGTCGGCATCGGCCACGGAAAGATGAGCGAGGATGAGCTCAGCGAGGTCTGGCGCAGGCTTCTGGAGGGCGAAATAGATATTCTCGTTTGCACAACGATAATCGAAACGGGCGTTGATGTTCCGAATGTCAACACGCTGATTATCGAAAACGCTGACCGCATGGGTCTTGCCCAGCTTCATCAGATCAGGGGCAGAGTCGGCAGATCCTCACGCAGAGCGAGCGCATATTTCACTTTCACAAGGGGCAAACAGCTGACTGAAATCGCAACAAGGCGGCTTGACGCCATCAGAGAATTCACCGAATTCGGTTCGGGCTTTCATATTGCCATGCGTGACCTTGAGCTGAGAGGAGCGGGCAATGTTCTCGGCTCGAATCAGCACGGTCACATGGAATCGGTCGGTTATGAAATGTATATAAAACTGCTTGAACAGGCGATAAGTGAAGAAAAGGGCGAAGCACCCGCCGCTCCCGAAAAGGAATGCACAATCGATTTGCCCATCGACGCCCACATCCCCGAGGATTATATCGACAGCGTTCCGCAAAGGCTTCAGATTTACCGCAGGATTGCGGATATCAAGACGGACGACGACGCATCCGATGTTATTGACGAGCTTGTTGACCGCTTCGGCGACCCGCCCGGATGCGTTGAGGGGCTTATAAGAATAGCCCTGCTCCGGGGCAAGGCGGCAAGGCACGATATTTATGAAATCACCAACCAGGGCGATAAAATTATTTTCAAAATCAATGTGCTTGATATGGAGAAAATTTCACTTGCCTCCGCTCATCTCAAAGGCCGCTTTGTTGTCGGCGCAGGCGGCGGCAAGCCGTATATTTCGGTAAAAATGCTGAAAGGCGAAAACCGCCTCGGGCTTATCGACCGTGTTCTCGGCTACATGGACGGCGAAAACGAAAAATCCGTTGAAAAATAACAATTTTTCCGTTGGAATTGATGCGTTTCACGGACAGCCGCAAGGGCTGTCCCTACGATTTGTTTTCATTTTGTAGGGGACGATGCCCACATCGTCCCAAATGCGGGATAATTGTGTTTTGCCGTATTCACGGTAGGGCGGGGGCTTGCTCCCGCCGTTTTTTGAGATAACCATTGTTGGCATGAAATATGCAAATATACAAATTATTCGCCTATGGCGAATCGGTTCGTTGAGGACGCCGAACCCTACGGATTTTTTGTGAATTTTGCGTTTTCAAGCGGGCGAACGCAGTTCGCCCCTACCGTGTTGCCGATGATTTCTGCTGTTTTTCCGGAACGCTGAGGACAGCGTTCCCTACGCAAAACCGTTATATATTAACAATTTTGCGTAAATCAACGGCGGTCGACCACACAGGGTCGCCCCTACCTTCATGTGCCGCAGGCACACTTCATTTCTCTTGCGCCGTCCCCGGCGTTCCGTTGGTTTTAATTGCAAAAATCCCCGTTCCGGACTTCAAACGAAGCCGAAACGGGGATTAATATTATCTGTTAAGCTTTCAGAGCGTTAATCAGTCAGCCTTGGGAGCGTAAAGATCCTTGAGGCGGAGAAGATGCTCATATCTCTCAACGGAGGTCTTTTCAGCGAGAGTGAAGAGTGACTCTGCTCTCTCGGGGAAGGAGCGTGTGAGCGATGAATAACGAGCTTCGCCCATGATGAAGTCTCTGTAGCTTGCGGTAGCGGGCTTGCTGTCGATAGTGAACGGATTCTTGCCCTCTGCCTTGAGTGCGGGATTGTAACGGAACATGTTCCAGTAGCCGCAGTCAACAGCCTTCTTCATCTCAGCCTGGCAGTTAACCATGCCGCCCTTGATCGAGTGCATCTCGCAGGGTGCGTATGCGATAACGATTGAGGGTCCGGGATATGCCTCAGCCTCGGTGAGAGCCTTAATGGTCTGGTTCTGATCTGCGCCCATAGCGATCTGAGCAACATAAACATAACCGTAGCTCATTGCGATCTCTGCAAGGCTCTTCTTTGCAACTGCCTTACCTGCTGCTGCGAACTGAGCAACCTGGCCGATGTTGGAAGCCTTTGAAGCCTGACCGCCGGTGTTTGAGTAAACCTCGGTATCGAATACCATGATGTTAACATCCTCGCCGGAAGCAAGAACATGGTCAACGCCGCCGAAGCCGATATCATAAGCCCAGCCGTCGCCGCCGAAGATCCAGACGGACTTCTTGGCAAGATACTCTTTGCTTGCAAGAATCTCTCTGCAGGTGTCGCAGTCAACGCCTTCAAGAGCTGCAACGAGAGCTTCTGTTGCGGCGGTGTTTGCTGCGCCGTCGTTTACTGTGTCAAGATATGCGTTTGCGGCAGCCTTAACTTCTTCTGAAGCGCACTCTGCTGCTGCAACTTCCTTAACCTTTGCGATAAGGCTGTTGCGGATTGCATTCTGACCGAGGTACATGCCGAAGCCGTGCTCAGCGTTATCCTCAAACAGTGAGTTTGCCCAAGCGGGGCCGTGACCCTTCTTGTTAACTGTGTAGGGTGAGGTTGCTGCGGGGCCGCCCCAGATTGATGAACAGCCTGTAGCGTTTGAAATATACATTCTGTCGCCGAAGAGCTGAGTGATAAGACGGGCATATGAGGTCTCGGCGCAGCCTGCGCATGAGCCTGAGAACTCAAGAAGCGGAGTCTTATACTGGCTGCCGATAACGGTGTTGTCGGCAAGGTCAGCCTTAACGGTAACATTCTCAACCATGTAGTCGAATACGGGCTGCATTGCATCCTGGCTCTCTCTGGGAACCATCTTGAGCGACTTGGTCGGGCAAACGCCTACGCAAACGCCGCATCCCATACAGTCGAGGGGAGAAACAGCCATTGTGTATTTATAAGAATCCTTGCCCTTGCCCTTCTTGTCAACGATGATTGCGTTGGCGGGAGCGGCGGCTGCTTCTTCAGCAGTAAGAGCGTAAGGTCTGATTGTTGCGTGCGGGCAGACATAGGAGCACTTGTTGCACTGTGCGCAGGTTGAGCCGTCCCATGCGGGAACCATAACTGCAACGCCTCTCTTCTCGTAAGCGGAAGCGCCCTGCTCGAAAGTACCGTCAGCATGGTCAACAAATGCTGAAACGGGAAGTGAATCGCCGTTCATGAGTCCGACGGGCTTCATGATGCTGTCAACCATCTTGACAAGCTTTGCGGGGCCCTTCTCGGTTGCGGGAGCGGCAGCGTCCTGAGCGTTTGCCCAGTCAGCGGGAACATCAATCTTAACGAAAGCGGTTGCGCCTGCGTCGATTGCCTTTTCGTTCATCTCAACGATTTCTTTGCCCTTCTTCATGAACTTCTGGGCTTTCTCTTTCATGTAGCCGATAGCTTCCTCTCTGGGAAGAACATTTGAAAGAGCGAAGAATGCTGACTGAAGAACGGTGTTGGTTCTCTTGCCGAGACCGATTTCTGCAGCGATATCAATAGCGTTAACGGTGTAAAGCTGAATGTTGTTGTTGGCGATGTAGCGCTTTGCCTCTGCGGGCATCTTTGCGCTCAGCTCGTCAGCATCCCACTGGCAGTTAACAAGGAATACGCCGCCGGGCTTAACATCGTTAACCATCTTGTAGCCTTTTTCAACATATGAGGGGTTGTGGCAAGCAACGAAGTCTGCCTTGTTGATATAATAGGGGCTCTTGATGGGCTTGTCGCCGAAACGAAGGTGAGAAATGGTGATACCGCCGGTCTTCTTTGAGTCATACTGGAAATATGCCTGAACATATTTGTCGGTATGGTCGCCGATGATCTTGATTGAGTCTTTGTTTGCGCCAACGGTTCCGTCGCCGCCGAGACCCCAGAACTTGCACTCGATTGTGCCTTCTGCTGCGGTGTTGGGAGCTTCTTTCTCAGCAAGTGAAAGGTTGGTAACATCATCGTTGATACCGATGGTGAACTGATGCTTGGGAGCGTCCTTGGAAAGCTCCTCATAAACTGCAAATACGCTTGCGGGAGGAGTATCCTTTGAACCGAGGCCGTAACGACCGCCGATTACGCTGATATCGGTTCTGCCTGTTGCCGAAAGAGCGGCAACAACATCAAGATAAAGGGGCTCGCCGAGTGAGCCGGGCTCCTTGGTTCTGTCAAGAACAGCAATCTTCTTGCAGGTTGCGGGGATTGCTTCGGCAAGCTTTTCAGCCGAGAACGGTCTGTAAAGACGAACCTTAACAAGGCCGACCTTCTCGCCCTTAGCGGTGAGATAGTCGATAACTTCCTCTGCAACATCGCAGATTGAGCCCATGGCAACGATAACCTTTTCAGCATCGGGAGCGCCGTAGTAGTTGAAAAGTTTATAGTTAGTGCCGAGCTTTGCATTGACCTTATCCATGTATTCTTCAACAACAGCGGGAAGAGCGTCATAATACTTGTTGCAAGCTTCACGGTGCTGGAAGAAGATGTCGCCGTTTTCGTGAGAACCACGCATAACGGGTCTCTCGGGGTTGAGAGCTCTCTTGCGGAAAGCTTCAACAGCGTCCATGTCGCACATCTCTTTGAGATCCTCATAGTCCCAAAGCTCGATCTTCTGGATTTCGTGTGAAGTACGGAAACCGTCAAAGAAGTTGATGAAAGGAACTCTGCCCTTGATAGCTGCAAGGTGAGCAACTGCGCCGAGATCCATAACTTCCTGCGGATTGGTTTCGGCAAGCATTGCAAAGCCGGTCTGACGGCAGGCGTAAACATCTGAATGATCGCCGAAAATGTTAAGAGCGTGAGAAGCTACGCAGCGAGCCGATACATGGAAAACGCAGGGAAGAAGCTCGCCCGCAATTTTATACATATTGGGAATCATCAGAAGAAGTCCCTGAGAAGCTGTGTAGGTTGTGGTAAGAGCGCCTGCTGCAAGAGAGCCGTGAACGGTTCCCGCTGCGCCTGCCTCTGACTGCATTTCTGCAACCTTAACGGTTGTTCCGAAAATATTCTTCTGACCCTGTGCCGACCACTGGTCAACATAGTCTGCCATGGGGCTTGAGGGGGTAATCGGATAAATACCGGCTACTTCCGTGAACGCATAGGACACATATGCCGCAGCGTTGTTGCCGTCCATGGTCTTCTTTTTTCTTGCCATAGTCTTTTTCCTCCTAAACTATTTTACCTTGTGCAGTGATTTGAAAGTAAAAAACACCAACCATTATACTAACACTTTTATTTCAATTTGTAAACCTTTAATTATTCCAAAATCCGCAATTTTTTTGAAATTTATTTGTATAAACCTGTTAATTTCGTAATTTTAATTATACCGACGGATTAACGATGATTTTGCCGAACCGAGGTCAATCAATTCTTGACATTCACAATTTAAAATGATAATATTAGTTATAAATAACCATAAAAAATGAAAAGGGTGGTTCAATTGTCAGTTTCATCAATTCAGGCTTTTTTGCTAAAGCTTTTCAGCATCATTTTCTCTTCTTTGCTCTCGCTCGGCGCAGTTTCGGTTCAGTCTCCCGCCGCCGACGCTCCCGTCAAGCCTCAGTCGGATGAGGTTGAAATGTCCTTTGTCGCATGGGCAGACCCCCAGATTTCAAACTATCTGTTTTCAAGATATGCAACCTTTATTTCCGTTTCGGAAGATATTCAAAACGAAAACAACAGCTTTGACGCTCTTGTCGTTGCCGGAGACATTGCCGAAAACGGTCTTGCCGAGGAATATAAGCTGGTTTATGACGGCATCAGCGGTCTTGACTGCAAATACATCATGGCATCAGGCAACCATGACCTGAGAATGAGAAGATACAGCCAAAGCACGGCAAGAATATTTGAGTTTGCCAACGCTCTCAACACCGACGATAATTACGATATTGACTCTCTCAGCTATTCAAAAGAGGTTAACGGCGTTAAATTCATCGTTCTCGGCTCAGACAGAACCGAATTTGAAGAGGCTTATCTCAGCGATGCTCAGCTTGCATGGCTCAAATCCGAGCTTGAAGCTGAAAAAGACAGCGGTAAGCCCGTATTTGTCATTAATCATCAGAGCCTTAAAGATATGCACGGTCTGCCCGACACCTGGAACAGCCCGATTGACTCCGCAGGAAGCGTCGGCGAACAGAGCGACGAGCTGAAAGAAATCCTCAGCCCCTACGGAAATGTATTTTTCATCACGGGTCATCTTCACACGGGCATCGGCAAGTATACATATGAAAGAATAGGCGAGGCTCATTCTGTTAACCTGCCCTCTCTCTGCATCAATAACAAAGACGGCGATTATAACGAAGCGGGCATAGGCTTCTTCGTTGAGGTTTATGCCGACAGAGTTCTTTTCAGAGCAAGAAATTTTGCAAAGGGCGAATGGCTCTCCGAATATGACATTAATATTCCTCTTGCAGAATCCGCAAACTGATTTGCGGCTGATTACCGAATTTAATTATCGCAGACACGGTCTGCATGAATTACAGTAAAATGAAAGGACAAAAGATCAAATGAAAAAGAATCTTCTGAAAATCATCAGCATTATTCTCTGCATTTCTCTGCTCACGGGCGGCACGGCTCTCTGCGCTTCGGCTGAGGGTGAAGAAATTGTTTCGGGCACGGCTCCGTTCCGCATTTCCGTTACCGTTAACGGCGACACCGCAACATCAAGAGGTATTTGTTGGTACACAGCGGAAAACACCGCAAGCGTTGTTGAAATCAGCGAGGCAGCATCAAGCTTTGCCGAAGAAACTTCGACTCCCGCTGTTGAATACAGCGAGGTTACCGAGTGGGAAGGCTATTTCGTTCACAAGGCTGTAGTCAGCGGTCTCACTCCCGGCAAGAGATACTCTTACCGTGTCGGCGACGGAACAACCTTCAGCGATTACGGCACATTTGTAACAGACGACGGCGACAGCAGCTTTGAATTTATCGCAGTTGCCGATATTCAGGCAAGCAGTCTTGAAAATTTTGAAAAAGGCGCAAAAACCATTGATGCGGCATTCCGCACCGTCCCCCGTGCAGAATTCATGGTTAACCTCGGCGACTTCACAAATGACAGCACCAACGAGGAATGGAATTATTATGACATGGCAATGTCAAAGATAAATCTCAGCACAACTCTTGCTCCCATCACGGGCAACCATGACGGCCTCGGCGTCTGGCATTGGTTCGACAATATGTTTAACCTTGACACAAGTGAAAGCGTTCAAACCCTCAACGGCGTTAACTATTCGTTCGACTACGGCAACGCTCATTTCGCAGTTCTCAACACCAACGACCTGCTTTCAATTTCAATCGCTCAGCTCAAATGGCTTGAAAATGATATGAATTCAACCGATAAGGATTGGAAAATCGTTTGCATGCACAAATCGCCCTACACCCTCGGCAAGGACGGCAAATGGCCCGACGCTCTCTATCTTCAGAAGTCTCTGACAAAGGTTCTTGACAAGTGCGATGTTGACCTCGTTCTGAGCGGTCATGACCATCAGTATCTCCGCACCAAGGCTCTCAAAGGCAACAAGGTCAGCGAGGACGGAACGGTTTATGTTCTTGCAGGCACAGCCGGCACAAAGAGATATGAAGTCCGTTCATTCCTTGCAAATCACTTTTTGGACACCGATTTCATCGGCGCTCTGACCATTCAGAAAGATAATTACGGCAACTATTGGAACGGCGAAAATTGGGAGCAGACAAAGCAGACCAACATCGGCGGCTGCTTCAACGGCATTTCGATTGACGGCGGAAAGCTCACCTTTAAATCATATATTTTAGCCGACAAGCCCGACGAGCAGGGCAACGAAATCATCACCTGCCACGATGAATTTGTTCTTGAAAAGGAAGTCGGTCAGAATAAAATCACCTACACGGGCGACAACACCACGAGCGCTGTTGAATATTCTCTCGGCGTTATTCCGAGCTTCATGGGTCTTGCAGGCTACGCTTTCGGCATCTGGCTGCCTAAATTCTTCATTATGCTCCCCGACCTGCTCAATGTTGTTATCAATGACGGAACATTTTAATTTCCGATATTAAAAAAGTTCAAGCACCGTTTGCAATCTGCAAGCGGTGCTTGTTTTTCTTACTCAGCCTTTTTCTTTACCGGAATCCATATTTCGGAATAGTAGTTTTCATCGCCCGTTCCGCCGGGATACTTTGACGGGTCATCATACATTTCAACGCAGTAGCCCGCCGCAAACTCATAATCTCTCAGCGCAGGAAGCCATTCGGAAAAAATCTTTTTGTTGACATCCTGAATCGACTCGGGCATTGCTCCCTTGCAGGGGAAAACCGCCCATGTGAATGCGGGAATAACCTTGGTGACAAAGCCCTCGGGGATCTCAGCAATCGGATTATAGATATCTGCAATCAGATATTCAAATTCCGTGCCGCCCATGTTTTCGTCAATGTTTATGCCGAATGTGCCGCAAACATGCTTTCCGCCGCCGTTTGCAAAGTGATTTTTCCAGAATTCCGGAATTTTCTCTTTTGCTCCGTCATAGGAAAATTTTTCGGAAACTCCGAGAACCGTGAAGCTGTCTTTTTTGGTGATTTTGTAATCCATAATATATCCGCCCTCCAATGAAATTTTGATTTTCAGCGGTGCAAAGGATTTAAGCATACTCTTCTGCTTACGCACCGTGGAAGGTGTGATGCCGTGAAATCGGGTGAACGCTTTTGCAAAGCTGTCCGGAGTGTCATATCCGTATTTTAAGGCAACATCGATAACTTTGCTCTCTCCTGCGGCAAGCTCATTGCCGGCTAACGCAAGCCGCCGATTGCGGATATATTCGGAAACGGTTATTCCGCAAAGCAGACTGAAGCCCTTTTGAAAATAATAGGGAGAAATGAACACATGCCCCGCTATATCTTCAATTGTTATATCTTCCGTAATGTTTTTTTCGATGTAGTCAATTGCTTCGCTTATCGCTTCAGACCATTCCATGCTCATCACCTCCTGCTGTGATAACAGCATATCATTTCTCGGAATATTTTACCCGACATATTCGGCTCTCTTTTGTCTTGGTTTAATAATGTTATTATTTATCCACTTTTCACAAGAATAGGCTATGCCTATGATCAATTATAATTATTCCGCAAAAGCTGATTGTTTTATTTGCCTCCCTCACGAGGGTGCCAAATCAGATAAATACTGTATTTCCGTAAAAACAACAGAAATTATCGGCAACACGGTAGGGGCGAACTGTGTTCGCCCGATATAATTTGATTATTTAGTGAAGATGTAAAATGAAAGAGTTTTGAGATACAAGGTATGGCGGGGGCTTGCTCCCGCCGTCTGCTTGTCATGCCGAATCCGTTGAAAAATAACATTTTTCGTAGGGAACGCTGTCCTCAGCGTTCCGAAAACGGCACTGTTAACGGTAAAACCCGTAGGGTTCGGCGTCTCCGACGAACCAATTCGCCGAGGGCAAATAATTTAAATATACACGAAGTCTTTTCCAAATCAATTAATCCAAAACGGCGGGAGCAAGCCCCCGCCCTACCGTGAGTCCTGCAAAACCCGTTATTTCTGCATTTTGGACGATACGGGCATCGTCCGCTACAAATTGAAAAACAATCCGTAGCCTTGCGGCTGTCCGTGAATCTTGATTATTTAATAACATTATCAATCCTCAGCCCTACGGGCAGCTCCTTTTCTAAGGAGCCCATGCAATAGGTTACTGCTTCGTTGGCCTCCTTTGAAAAGGAGGTGGATTTTGCGAAGCAAAAGACGGAGGACTGATATGCTGACGGGTAAATGAAACTTTCTGAAAATACGCATAATTCAGTAGGGAACGCTGTCCCCAGCGTTCCGAAAAAAACGGCTCTGTTTTATGCGGGACGGGTGACTGTCCCCTACGATTTCCGCCTAAAAACGGATAAATTCACGAAGAATCCGTAGGGTTCGGCGTCCCCGACGAACCAATTCGCCAAGGGCAAATAATACGAAAATCTTTTTGGGGACGATGAGGGCATCGTCCGATACAAAGTGAAAAACAAACCGTAGCCTTGCGGCTGTCCGTGAAATACATCAATTCCAACGGAACGCCGAGGACGGCGTTCCCTACGATGAAATTGCAATGATATAGGGCGTTTTCAGACGTGAGAACGCAGTTCTCCCCTACGATGTTGCCGATGATTTCTGCTGTTTTATCGAAAAAATGCAATTATCTGTTTGGGCTCCCTCAAGAGGGAGCTGAGCTATAGGCTCTGAGGGAGTTAAAAAAATCAGCTTTTGTGGAGCAATAAAAACTTAAAATATCCTTTTTTACTCCTTCCGTCACGGCTTACGCCGTGCCACCTTCCTCAAGAGGAAGGCTGAAAATGCAATCAGCTTTACCAGAGCAATTACAATCGGTCATAGGCGGAGCCTATCCTTAATTTGCGAAGCAAACTTCATTTTTATGAAAAACGGGCGACCACACAGGGTCGCCCCTACCTTCATGTGCCGAAGGCACACTTCATTCTTCATTTCTTTTGTGCCGACCCCGACATTCCGTGTCTTTTTTCACTCTGTTGACGGTAATTATCAAAAACAACGCAAATTCAACCCGAAAAAGCCCTGATTTTAATGTTTATTCGGAATAATAAAGCCGATTTTGCTTTTCAGCCGATGGAAATTGTTGAAACGATGCTCGGTTAAATCAGCTTCACGCAATCGGCTGTAAACGGGCAATTATTTTTGCAAATCAGAATTATTATCTTTCTCCTCAATTTTGACTGTTTCGGGTTTCTGCTCTGCTTTTTGGTGAGAACGGTTAAGATTGAAGATTAAAAATCCCGCAATTATCGAAGCCGCAATGAGGATAATCGATATAATCATCAGCGCAGGAAAATCAAAAACCATATCTACGCCGAAAATAACCGAAACAATCGGCGGAGTCAGGAACATTAAAATTAATATTATTATTTCAATAAATGACGGATTGCCGAGTGCCCTGCTCAGATAATCAATCAGTATTAATAAAATGTAGCTTAGAATCGGAATAATTAAAATTGCCTGACTTGCCTTGAAAAAATGCGGCAGATCTTTTTTCCTTGCAACAAGAGCCGAAACTATCGCATAGGCGGCAATAATAATCGGATAAATTGCTTTCAGCGGCAAAAATCCGTCGCTGAAATCCAGCTCGTCTCCGAGAAAGATTGAACCGCAGGATAAAATGCCGATGATCCACACGGCAAGCGGAATTAATATGCCGAGCATGATTTGCTTTGGTTTTTTCATTTTATTTTCCTCCCGATATTTTTCTATTTTAATTATATCATATATTTTTTTGCTTTCAAGGCTTTCAAAAACAGTATATATATGATATAATGACTTTTAGTGTTTTAATTCTCAATTCGTGCTTCACTTTATATACTACGGTTTCCGAGCTTAAAACTACATCGGATTTCAATTTATTCATCAAAGGTGTTTTTATGGAATATATCTCTGAAAATTTTGATGTTGCCGTTATCGGCGCAGGTCATGCGGGCATTGAAGCGGGTCTTGCCTCTGCCCGTCTCGGCTGTAAAACGGCTGTGTTTACGATTAACCTTGATTGGGTCGGCAATATGCCCTGCAATCCCTCTATCGGCGGCACTTCAAAGGGTCATCTCGTGCGTGAAATTGATGCTCTCGGCGGAGAAATGGGTATCGCCGCCGACTTCAACACCCTGCAAAGCCGTATGCTCAATCTTGGCAAAGGGCCTGCCGTTCACAGCCTGAGAGCGCAGATTGACCGCAGGGCTTATTCCGATTATATGAAAGCCGTGCTTGAAAAGCAGAAAAATCTCTATCTTCGCCAGGCTGAAATAGTCGATATAAAGCGTGACGGCGATGAATGGCTGCTAAAAACCCGCCTTGAAGCCGTTCACCGTGTTAAGGCCGTTATCATTGCAACGGGAACATTTCTTGCAGGCAGAGTTTATATCGGCGATGTTTCATATGAAAGCGGCCCCGACGGAATGTTTCCGTCAGTCGGGCTTGCCAAGGCTTTGAAAGACCTCGGGGTCAAGACCCGACGGTTCAAAACGGGCACTCCCCCGAGAATTAATCGCAGAAGCGTTGATTTTGAAAAGCTTGAACCGCAGTTCGGCGATGAAAATATAGTTAAATTTTCCTTTGCCGACTCTGCCGAAGTTAAAAACACCGAGCCTTGTTATATTGCTTATACGGGAGAGGAAACAAAGAAAATTATTCTTGATAATCTCAACCGTTCCCCTCTTTATTCGGGCAAGATTGACGGAGTAGGCCCTCGGTACTGCCCGAGCATTGAAGATAAAATCGTCAGATTCTCCGAAAAAGAGCGTCATCAGATCTTCGTTGAGCCCTGCGGAGCAAAAACCGATGAAATGTATCTTCAGGGGCTTTCCTCCTCCCTGCCCGAAGATGTTCAGCTTAAAATAGTCCACAGCATTCCCGGGCTTGAAAATGCGGAGTTTCTCAGAACCGCATATGCGATTGAATATGACTGCGTTGACCCTCTTTCTTTGCGTCAGACGCTTGAATTCAAGGATTTTGACGGGCTTTACGGCGCAGGTCAGTTCAACGGTTCGAGCGGATATGAGGAAGCCGCCGCTCAGGGACTTGTTGCGGGAATTAATGCCGCTCTGAAAATTCTCGGCAAAGAGCCGCTTATTCTTGACCGAACAACTTCTTATATCGGCACTCTGATTGATGACCTTGTAACAAAAGGCTGTTCAGACCCTTACAGAATGATGACTTCACGCTCGGAATACCGCCTTATTCTTCGCCAGGATAACGCCGACCGCCGACTTACCGAATTTGGTCACAGAGTCGGGCTTATATCCGATGAAAGATACAATGCCTTTCTCAAAAAACTTGATTTGATTGCCGCTGAACGGGAAAGGGTTGAAAATCTTTCAATACCTAAAACCGATAAAATAGATGAAATGCTTGTTTCACGTGGAACATCTGCGCTTGAAAAGGGCGTTAAAATGATTGAGCTTCTCCGCAGACCTCAGATTGATTATTCCGCACTTGCTCCGTTTGACAAATCAAGACCCGACCTGCCGCCCGAAATATTCGAGCAGGTTGAGATTGATATTAAATATGAGGGCTATATTAAAAGACAGCAGCAGCAAATCAATGAGATGCGCCGTCTTGAAGTGAAACGACTGCCGAGCGATATTGATTATTCCGATGTTAAAGGTCTGAGACTTGAAGCAGTTGAAAAGCTCGGAAAGATTCGCCCTGAAACAGTCGGTCAGGCTTCAAGAATTTCGGGCGTTTCTCCTGCCGATATTTCCGTTTTGCTTATTTATCTTGAAAGGTACGGTAAAAATGACATATAATTCATCTCTTTTGCTCGCCGATGCGGAAAAACTCGGTATCTCCGTATCTTCCGAACAGCTTGACCGCTTTGAAAAATTAGCCGAACTGCTTGTTGAGCAAAACAAAACAATGAATCTGACCGCCATAACCGACCCTGACGGAATTGCAGTCAAGCATTTTGCAGACAGCATTTCCGTGCTGTCAGCAGTTGAGTTTGAAAAAAGCTCAAAAGTGCTTGATGTCGGAACCGGCGCAGGATTTCCCGGGATTCCCCTGCTGATTATGCGGCCAGACCTTGATATAACCCTGCTTGACAGCACGGCAAAAAAGCTCAGATATGTTGCGGATACCGTTGACAGCCTCGGTTTAAATGCAAATGTGCTTCATTCAAGAGCAGAGGAAGCAGCCCAAAAGCCCGAGTATCGGGAAAGCTTTGATATAGTCTGTTCCCGTGCCGTTGCTGCTCTCAACATTCTTTGCGAATATTGCCTGCCTTTCGTCAAAAAAGGCGGAATTTTTGCGGCGATGAAAGGCGCAAAGGCGCAGGAAGAAATTGAACTTGCAAAAAATGCAATTAAAACTCTCGGCGGTGAAATTATCTCTCAAAAGAGCTTTACACTCTCTGACGGTGCGGAAAGAACAATAATTATAATCAAAAAAACATCGCATAATTTGCCAAAATATCCCAGACCGTCTGCTCAGATTGCCAAAAAACCGCTTTAAATTTAAAGAATAATGTCGAGCGCCGTTGTTTCTTGGCGCACGAAAATGCTGGACAATCCCCCTTTTCGGTGTTATCATTTAGGTAACGAAACGAACAGGGGGATATGATTTTTGAAAAGCGGAAAATATAAAATCGGCGGTCAAATAATACTCATTCCCCAGGAGGATATTTATCCGAATCCGAATCAACCCCGAAGCCGTTTCGATTTTGACGAGCTTGAGGGACTGGCTCAGAGCATAAGGCAAAACGGAATTATTCAGCCGATTGCAGTTCGCATAAACTCTCAGGGTCAATACGAACTCATTTCGGGCGAACGCCGCCTGAGGGCTTCAAGGCTTGTCGGCGTTCCGCAGATTCCATGCATCATCATGGAGGTTGACGACAGAAAATCCGCTCTCTTTGCTCTGCTTGAAAATGTTCAGCGAAGCGACCTCGGATTTTTTGAGGAAGCGCAGGCAATTGAAAAACTGATAAACGATTTCGGCATGAGCCGTGACGAGGTTTGCAAAAGGCTCGGCAAAGCACCGCCGACAATTTCAAATAAGCTTCGCCTGCTCAGACTGCCCGAAGAAATAAGGCTGAAAATAACTCAGGAAAATCTCACAGAACGCCATGCAAGAGCTTTGCTGAGGCTGACGAGCAACAGCCAGATGGAACGGGCAATGTCAATAGTTGCTGAAAAACGGCTGAATGTTGCCGAAACCGAACGGCTTGTAACTCAGATTCTGAATAACGACAAAAGACCGAGACAGCCGACAGTCAAGCTGTTCAAGGATGTACGGATTTTCGTCAATACTCTTAATCATGCCGTTGATACCATGCGGCGGGCAGGAATAGAAGCCGATTCCGCCAAAAGCGAAACGGATGAATACATTGAATATATCGTTCGCATACCCAAAAACGGCGGATGCGTCATAAAGGCGAAAAAATCATCTGCCTGAAATAATATTGACATCTTCAACTTACCATATCTTTCTCTTTCACACCCACATCCACAGCGGGAGGGGCAGGCTTTAACGAGTCTGCCCCTTTCGCTGTTTCACGTGAAACATTAATTTGAGCTTTTATGATAATTTACCCTTTATTTTTTATATATAATATGATATACTTTATATATTAAAAAAATGGGAGAGATAAATTTGGGAAAAACTATTGCAATAGTTAACCAAAAAGGCGGAGTCGGCAAAACAACTTCGGCAGTTAATCTGACCGCCGCTTTGGGTGCAAAGGGTAAGAAAGTTCTGCTCGTTGACATCGACCCTCAGGGCAATTCAACCAGCGGACTCGGCATAAATAAAAGAGGTCTTGAAAAATCATCCTACAGCGTGCTTATCGGCGGCTGTGAAGCAGAGCAGGCTATTGTTAAAACGCCTTATGAAAATGTGTTCGTCATGCCGTCAAGCATGGATCTTGCAGGCGCAGAGCTTGAACTTGTTGACCTTCAAAAGAGAGAATCAAAGCTCAAAAACTCTCTTGCTCCGATAAAAGACAGCTTTGATTTTATTTTTCTTGACTGCCCGCCGTCGCTCGGTCTGATAACGCTCAACGGACTTTGCGCCGCAGATTCGCTGATTGTTCCGATTCAATGCGAATTTTTTGCTCTTGAAGGGCTTTCACAGCTTATTTCAACCGTCAGAACGGTTAAACGCCTTTATAATCCTTACATAGAAATTGAAGGCGTGCTTCTGACAATGTATAACGGTCAGCTTAATCTCACTCAGCAGGTTGTTGAGGAAGTTAAAAGATGTTTCCCGAAAAAGGTTTATTCAACCGTTATTCCGAGAAATGTCAGACTTTCCGAAGCTCCGAGCTACGGTCAGCCCGTTATGTATTACGACAAATCGTCAAAGGGCGCTCATGCCTACAGCAACCTTGCCGATGAATTTTTGGAACAGAATAAATAAGGAGACTTGATTGATATGGCACATAAAAAAGGCGGTCTCGGCAGAGGACTTGACTCTCTGCTTAGTGATAATTCTTTAGAAGAAACAAGTGCGGCTCAGCCCGTTATTCTTAATTTAATGGAAATCGAGCCGAATAAGGATCAGGCGAGAAAAAAGTTTGACGATGATGCTCTGTCGGAGCTTGCGGATTCAATCGCTCAGCACGGAGTTTTACAGCCGTTGCTTGTCCGCCCGATAATCGGCGGCGGATATCAGCTCGTTGCAGGCGAAAGACGCTGGAGAGCAAGCCGAATTGCGGGTCTGACTCAGGTTCCCGCAATAATTAAGGAACTCAGCGATTCAGACGCTGCTGTTATTTCTTTAATAGAAAATTTACAGAGAGAAGACCTCAATCCCGTTGAAGAAGCCTTCGGTTTTGCAAGCTTAATAAAGGATTTTAACCTCACTCAGGAGGAAGCGGCTCAGAGGGTCGGCAAATCCCGCCCCGCAGTTGCAAATGCGCTCCGTCTGTTGAAATTGCCCGAAAGCGTTCTTGACCTCGTGCGTGAAAACAAGCTTTCGGCAGGTCATGCAAAGGCTCTTGCCTCGTTAACTGACGAAGCTCTGATTATTTCAACGGCTCAGACCGTAATTGCAAAGGGTCTTTCCGTCAGAGAAACCGAAAAGCTTGTTAAATCGCTCACCGCCGAGAAAAAAGAAAAGAAAAAAGCGGCGGCAAGAAACACATTTTTTGATGAAGTTGAGCTTTCGCTCAACAACAGTCTTGGCAGAAAAGCAAGGGTAATAACCAAAAACGGCAAGGAAAGCGGCACTCTTGAAATCGCATTTTTCGATAAAGACGATCTTGCCGCAATTGCAAGGGTTCTTGAAGCGCTTGAATGAGGTGGATAAATGAAAAATTATAATCACGCTCTGCTCGTCATGGAAAAGCACGGTTATCCCGATGATGCACGCAAGGTTATTATCAGAACTGAAGAAAAAATTCTTACAAACGAAAAAGCAAATAAAATATATGAGAAAATGTACCGTATGTATTGGCTGAAAAAGAAAAATTTCGGCGAATTCAAAGATCTTTCAGCCGCTCTTTCGGAAGAAATCGGCGAGCATGTTTATACCGTCAATTTTGTTTTGCTTCTCAACTGCACAAAGCCGCTTCGCACCGCCTATAAAAAAGCGGGCTACAGCGAAGAAATTTATTGGAATACCCTGCTTGACCTGAAAGCAAAACTGCTTGAATGTAAAGAAAATTTTGATATATACGGCACTTTTGTTGAGGGCTGGTTCATGGGATTCTATACTCTTGAACGCTTCGGGCTTGGCAGGCTTCAATTTGAGTTTTCCACCTTCCGTGAAGAATTTTATGATGACAACGGCGTTTTTATTAATGAAAGAGATTTTGTTCTCTGCCTTCATATCCCCTCTCACCTCGGCCCTCTGACCTACGAAGCAAGAATGGATTCCTATAAAAAAGCATTTGACTTGTTTAAGGACAAATTCGGCGGCAAATATATTGTTATCTGCTGTAATTCATGGCTGCTTTATCCCGACAATCTTAACATTCTCCCCGAAAATTCAAATGCAAGAGATTTTATTCTTGATTTTGAACCTCTCGACATCACTCAAACCTATGATTTCGGCGATTGCTGGAGAATATTCGGTCAAAATAAGAGCTGTCTGCGCCCTGCGGAGCTTCAGAGAGACACGGCAATGCAAAAGGCATTTGCCGAATGGTTTGATAAGGGCAAAAAAGTGGGTTGCTCATACAGCATGATTATATTTGACGGTGAAAATATTATTACACGCAGAACAAGGGAAGAATACAAACAAAAATACGGATATTAAAATAAAGGCTTATATCGGCATTCAACCGATACAAGCCTTTTTCTTATAATATTATTGTTATACATTTGTAAGCGAATCAACAAATCCCGTTCTTTTCAGCAGGGTTGTTGATGAAATCTGAGAAATATATACCCTGTTTTCACCGTCTGCGGTTTTGCAGACGATAAATGATTTCGGCAAATCATAGCAGACATTCTCAACTATCCCCGCTTTTTCGGCTTTTGCAAGAAAATCACGGGTATTCTTTGAAACCGTCGTTGTGTCCAAATCAAAAATTCCTATTATATCGTCAAAGGTAATTACCTTATCCATTCCGAGATGAAGATACATATTTTACTCCATTTCTCTGATTTTTCCGCCGGCAACCTCAAACGCCTTGCCCTTTTCGGAGCGCAAAAGCTGAGACGGGTCACAGCAGGTTATAAAAACCTGCCAATTATTCAGATAATTCAGAATAAACGACTGTCTGCCCTCGTCAAGCTCGCTCATAACATCGTCAAGCAACACAACGGGGCATTCGCCGGTTATTTTTTCAATTATTGAAGCTTCTCCGAGCTTCATTGAAAGAGCGCATGACCTTTGCTGACCCTGAGAGCCGAAAACCCTTGCATCTTTACCGTTTAAATTCAAAACAAGGTCATGTGTGTGCGGGCCTGCGTTGGTATACATTCTTTTTATATCGGCATCACGGGATTTTTCAATATCGGCAATAAGCATTTCTTTTATTTTTTCTTCGCTTATGTTTTCCGGGGAAAAATCATAATAAAAAGAAAATGTCTCTTTGCCCGAGCTGATGCCGTTATAAATCTCAGACGAAAGCTCCGAAAGCTTTTCAACATAATCAAGGCGGTATTTGACTATTTTCGAGCCGAGAGAAGCAAGCTCTGAATCCCACGGCGCCATATAATCATAATCAAAGCTTCTTTCGCCGAGCTTTTTAAGCAGAGCGTTTCTCTGCTCCAAAACCCGAAGATAGCGTGACATGATAACGGCGTAATTCGGTTTTATAAGGCTCAGGGCAATATCAAGCAGCTTTCGCCGCTCCGACGGCCCGTTCTGAACTATTCCGAGAGTTGACGGAGAAAAAACCACCGCAAAATACTTTCCCATCATCACTCTCGGCGATTCTTCCTTTATTCCGTTGAGAATAATTTCTTTTTTTTTGTTAATTTTCATAACGGCGGTCTGTTCTCTGCCGCCTGAAAAAAAACTGTTATTGATTTCCGCTTCTTCATGCCCCTGCTCGATGAGCTGGGCATTTTTTCTTGCCCTGAAGCTGTAAAAACCCGTTAAAAGCCAAATACTTTCAATAATATTTGTTTTTCCCTGCCCGTTTTCGCCGTAAATGATGTTCATTTCCGGGTGAGGATAAAATTCTGTTTTTTCAATATTTCTGAAATGCTCGGCAGAATGATATTTAATTATCATTTTGACCATTCCTTTCAGAAATTACTCAACCGTATAAACCGTTCTTTCAAACTCTGCGCTGTCGCCTTTTCTGAGTTTTTTTCCTCTCTGAGTGCAGACTTCGCCGTTAACCTTGACCTCTCCGTCCTGAATAACTATTTTTGCATGTCCTCCGCTCTGAACGGCATCACACATCTTTAAAAATGCGTCAAGTCGGATAAAATCGGTATCAATTTTTTTTCTGACCTGCTTTTTTTCGGCAACTTTAACTTTAATCTTCATTTTTCAACCTCACGGGGAGAATAAGGAAGATAAACTCGTCTCCCTCGGGCGGAACGATAAGAATAGGCGAAACCGCTCCGTTGAGCATAACTCTGATTTCGTCGGTGTCGCAAACTCTGAGAGCGTCAAGCATATACTTATTATTAAATCCGATTGTGCAGCTTTCGCCCTCAATCTGTGCGGGAAGCTTGTCGTTTGCCGTTCCGAGTGAGGTTATACTGGACATTTTGATTAAATTATCTTCAAAAACGCACTTAACGGGGCTTTTGATTTTATCGGTAATAATAAGCGATGTTCTGTCAATGCTGTCAATCAGGCTGCGGGTGTTGACATTGATAACCGTCTTTGTTGTTGAGGGAATTGCCGCCTTGTAGTTGAGAAATTCGCCGTCAAGCAGGCGTGAAATAATTTCATAGCCGTCAACATTAAATATAATATGGCGTTTGCCGACACTGAGCGAAACCTCACCGTCATCGTTATTCATCAGCTTAACAACCTCTGAAAGAGTTTTTGCGGGAACAACGAATGAAAGCGAATCGCCGCTGTAATTGATGGCTTCGTTTCTTATTGCAAGGCGAACGCCGTCAACCGCAATCAGCCTTATATGATTTTCTTCAATTTCAAATTTAATGCCTGTGTGAACAACCTTGCTGTCCTTAATTGCAGCCGAGAAAATAGTTTTTCTTATCATATCCTTTAATATTTCCTGGCTGACGGTTATCGGATAGCCGCCGGAAACCGAGGGAAGCTCGGGATATTCTTCTGCGGAAATACCAATGAGAGTTGACTCAAATTCACCGCAGATTATTGAGGCAATCTGTCTTGAATCGCTGAAAATGCTGACAACCGTATCGGGCAGCTTTCTGAGCGTTTCGCTGAACATATGAGCATTGAGAACAAGCTCGCCTTCTTCCTCAACCGAAGCGGAAATTGAAGTTGTTATTCCCATTTCAAGATCGTAGCCGGTCAAAGTCAGTCTGCCGTTTTCCGCTCGCATAAGAATACCTTCAATTGCAGGAATAGCGGTTTTTGTTGAAGCGGCTCTCTGAACATTCTGACAAGCCGTTGAAAGTTCTTCTGTGTTGCATTTGATTTTCATTTAATCAGGCTCCTAATAAATTTATTCACTCCGATTAAAAAAATTTTTAACGGATTTTATAAAAAACGGCGTTCTGCCTAATATATAGGAAAGAGTATCATATCTTTATTATAGTAGTAGTAATAGAGGGCGTTAAAATATGGTATAACTCTTAAAACCGTTGATATAATTGGATAAACAAATTGAAAAGATTAACTGTTTTTAGTGGAAAAGTAAGGGTTTTCCACATCCCGGTTTTTGACAAAGTGAAAAAGTGAAAAACCCGAGTGTGGAAAAGTATAAAAAAGTGGATAACTTTACCCTTTTTAAAGCTCTTTTCTGCCTTCCATGGCTCTGATAAGAGTGAATTCATCGGCATATTCAAGGTCCGCTCCGACAGGCACGCCGTATGCAAGGCGGCTGACATTCACTCCGAGAGGCTTGATGAGCCTTGAAATATACATTGCCGTCGCTTCGCCCTCAACGGTGGGATTGGTTGCCATGATAACCTCTTTAACGGTGTCATCGCTCAGGCGCAAAAGCAGCTCTTTTATGCAGATATCTTCGGGGTTTATGTCGTTCATGGGCGATATTGCTCCGTGAAGAACATGATAAACTCCGTTATATTCGTGAGTTCTTTCAATTGCGATAACATCTCTCGGGTCTTCAACAACGCAGATTGTCGATTTATCCCTTGACGCAGACGAACAGACCGAGCAAACATCGCCGTCGGTCAGGTTGCAGCATATTTCACAGCGGTGAATCGATTTTCTTGCGTTCAATATGGTGGAGGTGAATTTTTCAGCCTCCTCATCGGTCATTGAAAGAATATGAAAAGCGAGCCTTTGAGCGCTTTTTCTTCCGACGGACGGAAGCCTTGCAAACTGCTCAATAAGCTGTTCAAGAGAAGGTGTAAATCCGCTCATCAGAAAAGACCCGGAATTGAGAAGCCGCCCTTTGCTCTTTCCAATCCCTGCTCCATAGCGTCGTTAGCCTTGCGGATGCTCTCATTGAAAGCAGAAATAATAAGGTCTTCAAGCATTTCTATATCTTCGGGGTCAACAACTTCGGGTTTAAGCTTAACTGCGGTAACCTCGTGAGAACCGTTGACAACAACTTCAACTGCTCCGCCGCCTACCGTTGAGGAAAACTCGGTTGAATAAACTTCATTCTGAATTGCAGTCATGTTTTCCTGAATTTCCTGGATTTTTTTCATCATGTTGCCGCCCTGCTGAGCATCGGGAATTCTTGCTTTCATTTGTGTTTACCTCCGTTATGAATTTGTATTGTTGAATTTATTTATTTTATCCTTTAAATTTTCAAGCGGATTTGACTGACTTTTGGGCTTTTCGGTGTTTGAAACGGCGATTTTCATTCGCCTGCCCAAAACCTCGGAAACGGCTCTTGAAAGCTCCTTTGAATGAGTTGCGGAGCATATAAAATCAAAAAGAGTGGTGTTATCGGAATGAATGACAACTCTGCCGCTTTTGATTGATGCGGTTGAGCCTGCGAGGATTCCGAAAAGCGGAATGTCATAAACCTTTAATTTTTCGAGAACCTCAGACCAGCTTGAAAAATCTCCGTCGGGAATATCGGGAAGATTCTCGGCGGTTGAAGCCTTAGGCTCGGTCGGCGCTTTCTCGGGAGCGGATGAAGCTTGCTGAACGGGTGCGGCAGGTTCAGAGGGCTGAGACTTTGCGCCCGGCAAAGAAGCTTTCGGCGCTGATTCAAGAATTTCAAGCCGTTTTTCTATTTCGTCAAGTCTCTCGGAAATTCCGTCCGGAACAGAAACGGAAGAGGAGCTCTCGGGCGAGCACATTTTGATAAACGCAGCTTCAAGCTGAATTTTTTTGTTTGCCGCATTCTTAATATTTTTGGAGGTTTGTTCCAAAATATCAATGCACGAAAGTATTTTTGAAAGCTTCAGAGACTGAGCTCTTTCTTTCAGCTTTTGCATTTCGTCCTTTGAGCAGACGATAAGACCGTTACAGTCGGAAACGGTTTTTGCAACCATGATGTTGCGAAAATGGAGAGTCAGCTCGGTGCAGAGACTTTCAATATCGCAGGAATCATTGTGAAGCTTTGAAATAAGCTTCAATGCGTTTGTAATGTCTCCGTTGGCAACATATTCCGAAAATGAAAAAAGATAAGCAGAGCCTGCAATTCCTGCGGCGTCGCTGACAGCCGCCTCGTCAATATTCGTTCCCATTGAAAGACAGCGGTCAAGCAGAGACAGAGCGTCTCGCATTCCGCCGTCCGCAATCCGTGCAATGAGGCTTGCGGCGTTTTCGGTGAGGGTTGCATTTTCTTTTTCGGCAACAAACATCAGCCTTGCCGTTATATCCTCGGGAGAAATGCGTTTAAAATCAAAACGCTGACATCTTGAAAGAATTGTTGACGGCAGCTTATGTATTTCGGTTGTCGCAAGAATAAAAATAACATGTGAGGGCGGTTCTTCAAGAGTTTTAAGCAGCGCATTGAAAGCGCCGATTGAAAGCATGTGAACCTCATCTATAATGTATACTCTGTATTTTGCGTTGGCGGGGGTGAAATTGGCTTCTTCCCTCAGATCACGGATATTGTCAACGCCGTTGTTGCTTGCGGCGTCGATTTCGATAACATCAAGAATTGAGCCGTTATCGATTCCCTTGCAGATTTCGCATTCGTTGCAGGGATTACCGTTGACGGGCGAAAGGCAGTTGACCGCCTTTGAAAGAATTTTTGCGCAGGTGGTTTTGCCCGTTCCTCTTGAACCCGTGAAAAGATATGCGTGGCTTATCCTGCCGCTTTCAAGCTGATTTTGCAGGGTTCTCGTAACATGGGGCTGACCGTAGACATCGTCAAAGGTTTTCGGTCTCCATTTGCGGTAAAGCGCCTGATACATCTTTTCACTCCCTCTATAGAAATAGAGCTTTATCTTGGTCATATGGCGGTAGGCAGACTGTGGCGCACAAGACTGTCCGCTTAATGCTGCTCGGTTCACCCGCCTGACATGGTTCACGGTGCCCTGTCGCACAGGACCCACACGCCACATGACCAAAATAAAGCTCTGCTTACCATGATATTATATAATATATTTATAATAATATCAAGTGAAATTTTTGCATTTAGAGTATATATTTTTTAAAATATGCCTGAAAATAAGAAAAAACAGCGAAAATAAGCCCGTTTTTTTAACATTTTCGGCAAAAACGAATATTCTGGTAATGAAAGTTCTGATTAATAAACGGGAGGAAAGATTATGAATGAATCATATTTTCTCGGCTCAAGCGGAAAAGAGGGCTTTTTTTCCTGCTTTTCTCAGATAAGTCCCAAAATAGACGGACAGTACACATACATTATCAAGGGCGGACCTGGAACGGGCAAATCAACTCTTATGAGGAGAATTGCCGATGAGCTTGAACGGCGTGACCTTAACTGCGAAAGAATTTACTGTTCATCCGACCCCGATTCGCTCGACGGAATAATAATACCCTCGCTGAGAGTCAGCATTGCCGACGGCACGGCTCCCCACACGCTCGACCCGGAATATCCGGGCGCCGCAGGCGAAATAATAAATCTCGGCGAGTGTTGGAATAAACAAATGCTCTATGAAAACCGAAAAAAAATTATTGAGCTGACCGACAAAAACAAGGATTGCCACCGCCGAAGCAGAAGATTTATTGAATCCGCCTTTTCAATTTTCGGAGACGGCGAAAAAATCTGCCGTGAAAGCCTTGACGAAGCAAAGCTTATGCGTTACGCCTCACGCCTTGCAGGGAGATTTTTTAAAAAGCCATCGGGCAGAATCGGGCTTGAAAAAATCAGACTGCTCGACGCAATAACCCCGAAAGGCTATTATTTTATGAGCGAAACCGTTAACGAGCTTTGCGATCAGACCGTTGTTTTTGAAGATGATTTCGGCGTTGCGGCGTCAAAAGTTATCGGCGAAATCCGCACCTATGCGCTTGCAAACGGGTTTTCGGTTATTTCAAGCCCGAGCATCAGCAACGAGAAAGCAATCCGTCATATTATCATAAAGGAGCTTTCTCTCGGATTCTTTACCGCCGACAAGCTGTGCGAGCTCGGAATTATTCCGACCAAAAATGTTTCTTTAAAACGGTTTTATTCTTCGTCGGAAATTTCAAGCCACCGTGCAAGGCTTGCTTTCTCACGCAAAGCGGCAAGAGAACTGATTGATGAAGCCGTTTGCGCCCTCAAAATGGCAAAAAATATCCATGACGACCTTGAAAACTGCTACAAGGATGCCATGGATTTTGAAAAGACAAAGAAAATTTCCGACGAGCTGACGGAGAAAATCTGGGGCGGCGAATGGTGGCCCGAAGATTAATTGAATAATACCTCCGAAAGGCGGTGAATTTCGCCGTCGGTAAGTCCGATTTTCTTAAAATATCCGATGATTCCGCCGAATTCTTTTTCAAAATAATCGAGAATCCGTTCCATAACCGAAGGGTCTGAATAAAACTTTGACGGGTCTTTTTCCCATATAACGCCCGAACCCGAGGCAAGCTCACGCTCATAGGCGGGCTTGAAATAGGTGAATGAAACCTGATAATCGGCGAGAATATCCTCTTTGCAGACTCCCGCCGCATCGAGAAGCATGGCGGCAAGCAGACCCGTTCGGTCTTTGCCGGCAAAGCAATGAAAAAGAAACGGCTCGGTGAGGGTGGAGATGAGACGGAGCACGGCGGCGTAATTTTCGCTGTATTCAGTCAGGCTGAGAATATACATTTCGCAGAGATCGGTGCATTTTTTTGAAAAAACGGGGTTTGTTTCGAGCAGAGAAATATGATGATAGTCAAAATCAGGCAGAGAAGCGAAAACACTCGGCATGTTTTCGCTCTCCTCATTTCCCCTGAGGTCTATAACCGTTTTAATGCCGATTGACTTCAGAATTTCAATGTCCTTTTTGGTGGGGTCGTTTATGACGCCGCAGCGGATTGCCCTGCCGAAAGCCGTAACTTTTTCGCCCGCAGGGTAGCCGCCGAGGTCACGGCAGTTCACTATATTTTCGGTTAAATATCGTCTTTGCATTTTGTTCCTCTTTATTCAATAATAGTAAGAGAAAACCCACTTCCGAAAAAAGAAGTGGGTTTTTTGGAGCGGATGACGAGGCTCGAACTCGCTACCTCCACCTTGGCAAGGTGGCGCTCTACCAGATGAGCTACATCCGCAATTGCAAGAGAAATTATATCAAACGGAGAGCCGATTGTCAAGAGTAAAATTTTGATTTTTTGAAGATTTATTGAAAACAATCGGGAGACAAGATTTTTGCTGATATTAAGATTGTTTTTTATGTGTTTTCACGGACAGCCGCAAGGGCTGTCCCTACGATTTTATTTTTAAAATTGTAGTGGACGATGCACACATCGTCCAAAGAGCAAAATAACGGATTTGCTGTATTTACGGTAGGGCGGGGGCTTGCTCCCGCCGTTTTGGTTTTATTGATTTCGTGTATATTCAAATTATTCTCCTGCGGCGAATCGGTTCGTCGGGGACGCCGAACCCTACGGATTTGTCGTGAATTTCTGCGTTTTCAGGCGGCAACCGTAGGGGACGGGTCACCCGTCCCGCATAAAACCGAGCCGTTTTTTGTTTTCCCGGAACGCTGAGGACAGCGTTCCATACGGAGTATTGAATGTTTTCAGGTAGAATTGTTTATCCGTCAGTATATCAATCCTCCGTCTTTTGCTTCGCAAAATCCACCTCCTTTTCAAAGGAGGCTAACGAAGCAACAGCCTATTGTCTGGGCTCTTTTGGCAAAGGAGCTGCCCGTAGGGCTGAGGATTGGTAAGGTGCAAAATGAATAATATTATTATAATGTTTTATCAAGGAAAAAATTGACCCAGCAGAGATTTGCTTCGGGGTTGGGGTCGGCGGCAACGCCGATGCCTATAATTACAAAGTCGGGATTCATCAGGTTTTCATAGTGAGTTTGTGATTCTTTCCAAGCCTTGCAGACATCTGCGGCGGTTTTGTAGCCCCAGCCGATGTTTTCGCCCGCCTTGCCGCTGTTGATTCCCGCATCCTTTAATATTGATGAAAAGAAAAATCCGTTCGGGCGGTAGTGGGAATGTTTGCCCGACCAGGCTATTTCCTCCGCTCTTGCGCAGGCAACCTCTGTCAGCTTTTCGTCAAGCTTCAGCGGCGGAGCGCCGTTTTCGGCTCTGTAGCCGTTGATAATATCAAGGATTTCATCAATTTCGTCGGCATAGGTCTTTCTGTTTTGCTTTGCCGCAGGTAGCAAGTCCTCGTAGTCGGCATGATAACCGACTCTTGCATAGCTGTCGTCATATTCTTCGTTTACTGTTTTTCTTGTGCCGTCGGGAAGCTCATCATAATATGTTGTTACCGTGCGGCTGCGAACAACGCCGTATTTAAGTTCTTCGTTGTAGGAGCTGGTCTCCGACTGATGGGTGACTTTCTTCGTTACCTTTTCGGTGGTCGGAGCAGCGGTGGTTTTCTGAGCCTTTGTTGTTGTAACGGTTTTTTTGGTGGTTGTGACTTTTTTGACCGTTGTTGCAACAGCCTTGGTTGTTTCAACAAGCGTTGTCAGCGGAGCGGAAGTTGTTGTTGCTGCGGCAGTAACGGTGGTGGAAGTGGTTTCAGCCGCCGTGGTTGAAGCTGTGGTGGACTGAGTTATATCAATGTCTGAATTCGGCTTGCATGAGGAAAGACCTGTGGCGAGCATCGCAGCAAGAACTGCAGAGATAATAGCTTTTTTCATTCTGAGCATCCAATCAATAGAAATTTTTTAATCAACGGCATTTAAGCTGATAATTGCGGCAAATTTTTCGCCCTTAACGGATATATCGAGCGTGCCGCCCTGAAGCTCCGTAAGGCTTTTTGCAATTGAAAGACCGAGACCGTTGCCCTCGGTATGTCTCGAGCCGTCGCCTCTGACAAAGCGTTCAATAAGCTCGTCGCCCTCAACGCTCAGAGCCGTGCCCGAGATGTTAACAATGTGAATATGAGCCTTGCCGCCGCTTTTTTCAACGGAGATTTCAACATCCGTGCTTTTTGCGGCGTATTTGCAGGCATTGTTAAGCAGATTTGAGAAAATTCTCCAGAGCCATTCGCCGTCGCCCATGACGAAAACCTCGTCCTCGGGCAGAATAACTCTCGGGATAAGCTCGCTCTGTTCAAACCTGAGAGCGAATTCCTCCACAGTCTGCTCAATAATTATGTTAAGACTTGTTTTTTCAAGATTTATTTCAATGTTGCCCGATGTAATCTGCGAAACCTCGATAAGATTATTTGCAAGAACCGCCAGCTTATCCGTGTTCTTTGCAACAATGGCAAGATATTCACGGCGTTTTTCTTCGCTGAGATTTTCGTCCTGAAGAAAATCAACATAGCTTTTAAGCGAGGTCAGCGGAGTTTTGATATCGTGGGAAACATTGGTGATAAGCTCGTTTCGCAGCTTTTCGCTTTTAAGCTCCTGCTCCATTGCCTTGTTGATTTCTTTTCTGATCTGGTCAAGGTTTCTGCCGTGCGCCCTGATGGCGGAGATTGAAAGCTTGTCTGCAATCTCGTCTCCGAGAATGCCGTCTGCAAGGCGTTCGCCCTCCTCCTTAACATAGTGAAGGTTAATTGCTATCATGGCAAAAATGGGGATTATAACAAGCCTTGTCATTGCCCAGATGATGAGGAACAGTTTGAATATTCTCATCGGATTCGGATTCTGACTGAGAATTCCGAGATAAGAGAAAACGAAAAGAACAGCCGCTTCAAAAAGCACGAAAGCCGTGATGCCGATAATAAGCTTTTTGAAAACCGAAAGCTCGCCCAAAGCCCGTCTGAGTTTTCTGGGAGCTTTGCGTTTGAGCTTGCGGAAAGCCATGTAGACCAATGTGTTCTTATAGAATTTTCCCATTTTGACCCTGACGGAAAGCGTTGTCAGATAAGTCATCAGAATAAGAACGAACGCTACGCAGGTTATCATAATGACAACATTGTTAAGAACCATGCCGGAATCTGCCGCCGAGGTCAGACCCATGACCATCCACGCCACGCAGAAAAACACAAGCAGGAACAGCGTGCAGACATCGAGCGGGATTTTATCAATGAAGCCGGGAATGATTTCGCCGCTTTCTTCATCTCTCGTGCCTGCGTTGATTGTTACAATCGACAGCAGAATGACGATTATCAGAATCGCCGCAAGCAAAACGAAGAATATGAAATACCGCAGGGAATTAGCAATCTGAATCCATTGAAAAGCGTTGGTATATTTATCGTTGGCGGTTTGCATCTCCTCGGGAATAATGAGATAATTAATCTTTAGCGGAATCATTTCGCCGCTGTCGCTGATAGTGTAAAAATCCGAAGTGCCGCCGTACTGAGCGGAGGATTTGACACTTTCAAAAGAAAGAGCGCTCCCCTCGGTGCTGTCGAAGCAAACAGCTCCGTCAGGCTCGGTTATGGTAAAAATGAAGTTTGTAAGGTCAGGCGAAAACCTTTTTTCGTAATATTCGAGACGGTATTGGTCTGCTTTTTCATTCAGGCAGGAATAATAATCCTTTGCTTGCTCGCAGTCGTCGAGCGAATAGAGCTGAACGGCAACGGTTTTTGCGGTTTTGCCGCCGTCGCCGCTTTCATAAAAATTGTATTCAAACAAATATGAAGCGCCGAGAATACAGCCGACGGCTACAATTGACATGCAGATGAGAATGATTATTGAAGCCGTGCGGTCGTTCTCAGACCTTAACTGACCGGTTTTCATTCCGAATCACTCCTTGCGATTGGCTCGGGGCTGCGTTTTTTCTCCATTTTGTAGCCGTGACCCCATGAAACCTTGAGATAATCGGGGTTTGCGGGGTCAATTTCGATTTTTTCTCTCAGGTGGCGGATATGAACGGTAACGGTGTTCTCAGAGCCGAGCGGGTCATCGTTCCAGACATTGCGATATATTTCTTTGGGAGAAAACACCTTATCAAGATTTTCCATAAAAAATTTGAGAAGCAAAAGCTCGGTCGGCGTGAGATTAATGGGTTCGCCGTCACGCAAAACGGTTTTCGTGCTGTCGTCAAGCTCAAGACCGCCGTTTCTTAACACATTTGATTTTGAAACGGAATCGTCCGAACCGCCGAAGCGGACATAGCGGCGAATCTGTGATTTGACTCTCGCAATGACCTCAATGGGGTTAAAGGGCTTGGTGATGTAGTCGTCTGCGCCTTTGTTAAGGCCGTTAACCTTGTCGGAATCCTGGCTTTTTGCCGTAAGAAGAATAACGGGAATGTTGTTGTTTTGTTCTCTGAGCTTCGCAAGGGTCTGAATTCCGTCCATAACGGGCATCATAACATCCATCAGCAGAAGATGAATCTCGTTCTTTTCGATCATTTCAAGAGCCTGCAAGCCGTTTTCGGCTTCAAAAATTCTGTAATCCTCCATGGTAAGATATATTTTAAGCGCAGAGCGGATATCCGCTTCATCGTCGCAGATTAAAATATTATACATATTCTTTTTCCCTCTCAATACATGTTTTACCACTTTTTATACGGGCATTTCTGTTTCAGAAAAGCTGCCCTGAATTCGGGATAACAGCCGCATTTCTGGCATACTCCCCCCGAAAGATAATCGCATTCGGAGCATACGGAAAGTCTTGATTTATATTTTTCTTCGCCGCATTTTTCTTTTGCGGGGATTTTTTCGATATGCTCCCGAATGCTTTTCAGAGTGTCCTCTTTTCCGCTTTCAAGAAGAAAGCACCTTTTGCAAAACCTCTCCTGCATTATTTAACGGTGAATTTAACAACGCAACAGGGCGGGAGTTTGGCTGTGAAGCCGTCTTTTGAAACGGTGAAATCCTTGAATTCAGCGGATTTAACGGTTTCTTTTTCGCTGAAGGAATTATAATCCTCGGGCTTGCCGCAGAGAATTTCAGCTTTGATTTCGCTGACCTCAAAGTCGGCTATCTGGCATTTGATTTCTGCGCCCGAGTCAGCCGAGGTGTTGGCAACCGTTGAGATAATCGTTCCGTTTTCGTCGATTGATGCGCTTTCAATGAGCTGAGGCAGCTCGTTGCCGTCATATTTTTCTTTTTCGGTGGTTATGTAAGAACCGAGCAGAGTGTTGTTCTGATGATCCTTATACATTTTGAATACATAATATGTCGGGGTGAGAAGCATATCCTCGCCGTCAGTCAGAGCAACTGACTGCAAAACATTGATTGTCTGAGCAATGTTAGCCATTCTGATTCTGTCGGAATGTTTGTTGAAGATATTGAGCGTGAGAGCGGCAACAACAGCGTCACGCATTGTATTCTGCTGATAAAGGAAGCCCGGATTCGTGCCCGGCTCAACATCGTGCCAGGTTCCCCACTCGTCAACAATGAGGTCAACTCTGTGGTCGGGGTCGTATCTGTTCATGATTTCAAGGTGGCGGGAAATGATTCTGTCAATTTTATATGCCTTGCTGAGCGTTTTATAATACTCCTCACGGGAGAATTCGGTTGCGCTGCCTTTTTTATCCCAATTGCCCGTAACGGTGTAGTAGTGGAGAGCAAGGCCGTTCATGTTCCAATGAGCCCTTTTCATGACCTCCTCGGTCCAGCGGTAATCCTCGCTGTTCGGGCCGCAGGCAACCTTATAAATCCAATTGTTTTTTGAATCATAGTTGCGGACATAGGTTGCATATCTTTTAAAAGTGTCGGCGTAATATTCGGGGCTCATGTTGCCGCCGCAGCCCCAGTTTTCATTGCCGACGCCGAAATATTTAAGCCTCCACGGCTCCTCTCTGCCGTTTTGCTTTCTCAGCTCGCTCATGGGCGAAAGACCGCCGAAGGTCATGTATTCAACCCACTCGCTCATTTCCTGAACCGTTCCGCTGCCGACATTGCCCGCAATGTAGCTGTCGCAGCCGAGCTGTGAGCAAAGCTCCATAAATTCATGAGTGCCGAAGCTGTTATCCTCAACAACTCCGCCCCAATGAGTGTTAATCATCTTTTTGCGGTTTTCCTTGGGACCGATGCCGTCTTTCCAATGGTATTCGTCCGCAAAGCAGCCGCCCGGCCAGCGAAGAACGGGAATGCCCATTTCTTTGAGCGCATTGACAACATCACAGCGCATTCCGTTGACATTCGGAATCGGAGAATCCTCGCCGACGAACAGACCCTCATAAATACATCTGCCGAGATGCTCTGAAAAATGACCGAAAATATCCTTGCTGATGTGCGAAATTTTCTGATTGGGGTTGATAAGATATTTCTCCATGTGTTTTCACCTCAATTTATATGTTCGTGACATAATTAAGCTTATTATAACAGCAATTGAATCACAAATAAATACTTTTTTGAACAAAAATCAGCAATTTTTTAACATTATTGTGTATTAATAGTTTTTTTACCGTATTGTTACTCTTTTGTAATTGCCCAATCAGGATATTTATGGTATAGTTAGAATATAAAGAAGCGTTCAATCACAAAAAACGAGGGGAGACGGCTGTTTTGAAAAATATTGAATTTAAAAAAGGAAAAAGCAACATGACGGGGTTCATTGCGGTTGTCTGCATTATTCTGACCGCCGCTGCGGTTGCCGCAGGAACGCTTGCTTTCAAGCATTTTTCGGGAAAATCCAAGGAGAATCAAACCGAAAAGGGCTACTCCTTTTCAACCGAGGGCTTTGAAAGCGTGGCTCAGGTTAAATGCCTCAACGAGAAATTTGCGGTTTTCACCGATTCCGCAAGCGGAAAGCAGGGGCTTATGACCCTTGACGGAAAGGTTACCGAAAAAGCGGAGCATAACAGCTTTTCGGTTTGCAGCGATGTCTGGAGAAATTACCGCTACATCTGCGAAAGCCCCCGTTCGGAATATCTTCTGCTTGTTGACCCCGAGAGCGGAACGGTCACTTCAAGGCAGTATCACGGCTTAACCGAGCCGGAGCTTATCCCCTGCTGGAGCGAGGTCGGCAAGCACCTTGCATGGACGGATGAAAAGGGCTATGCGGGCGAGGTCAAGGCGAGCGAGCTTGCGCTTGAACCCGGCTTGTATCCCGTTGCAACCTCGCTGACTGACGGCGCAAAATACGGCTATATCAATCAGAATCTTCAATTGGATATTGCTCTGCTTTATGAAAACGCCATGGATTTTTCAGACGGAATTGCGGCGGTTAAATCGGGCGGAAAATGGGGCTACATTAATTCAAACGGCGTTATCACCGTTCCGTTTGAGCTTGATTCATGCTCTGCCGCCGACGCAATGGGAAAAGACTGCGCTTTCAGCTTCAGAAACGGGCTTGCTCCAGTCTGCAAAGACGGAAAATTCGGAATTATAAATGAAAAAGGCGAAAGCGTTGTCGATTTTTCATTTGACATTATTCTTCAGGGGAATAACGGAGTTTACATTGCTTCAAAAGGCAACGTATGGGGGCTGATAACCGTTGACAAGCAGTTTGTTGCCGCCGAAACGACAGTTCAGACTCCCGATGCACCCGATTACAGCGGAACGCCCGCAATCGAAAGAGGCGTTTATATGGTCAAAACCTCGGGCAGCGTGCTGAATCTGAGGTCTGCCGCAGACCCGAATTCCTCGGTTGTTGCAAAAATCCCGAACGGAACGGAGCTGACGGTCAGCAAGGCGGTTACGGGCTGGGCTTATGTTAAATATAATTCGGTTTCGGGCTGGGTAAGCTCCGATTATCTTGTTAAAATTACGACAACACAGACCGAAACCGCAAGCAGTTCAAATACTGCCGTTTCGCAATAATTTTCAAGAAAAAGGAAATAATTTCAAAAAACAGTTGACGAACCCGAAAATATAGGATATACTGTTTACAGTATGGTGTTAGTGCCATATATCTGCATTTGTGAGCAACAATGCCAGAGCCATCCGATAAAAGACGGAGAACGGTGTGTCTGTTCTCCGTCTTTTATCAGTTTTATGAGGTTTTTGATGAAGAAAAGAAAAATTTTGATTTTTGCCGTTGTTGCCGTCATTATCGCCGCTTCTGCGGGCTTTCTGCATTGGAGCAACAACAGCCTGACGGTCGGCAGCTTCACGGTTTCGCCGAGCGGTCTGCCCGACGGGTTTGACGGCTTCCGCATTGTTCAGATTTCCGACCTGCATAACAAGGATTTCGGTTCTGCGCTTAGCGACAGAATCACCGCTCTTTCGCCCGATATCATTATCATCACGGGCGATATTATCGACTGCCACCGACCCGATACCGCCAAGGCGCTCGATTTTCTCAGCAATATTTCTTCCGTTGCGCCGATTTATTATGTTTCGGGCAACCATGAACAGCGGCTCGGCGAAGTTTATGAAAGCTTTCTTCTAAAAGCGGAAATGCTCGGAGTTATTGCCGCCGCAGGCAAAACCGCCGTTATTGAACGGAACGGCGCTGAAATATGCCTTGCGGGGATAGAGGATTTACACTTTTTCGGCAGTTCGGTCATGGATGAAAATAAAATACGGTTTGCCGCCGAGCTTGAACGCCTGAAAACGGAAACCCGTGGCAGAACAAGCATTCTGCTCTCCCACCGACCCGAGCTTTTTGATTTATATGCGAAAAACGGATTTGATGTTGTTTTCACGGGTCACGCCCACGGAGGGCAGATAAGGCTGCCTTTGATTGGTGGAATTTTTGCCCCTGCTCAGGGAATTTTTCCCGATTACACTTCGGGAGTTTACGAAAACGGCGGAACCTCAATGATAGTTTCGAGAGGGCTGGGCAACAGCGTTTTTCCGTTCAGAATTTTCAACAGACCCGAAATAGTTTTATGTGAGCTTCAAGCTGAGTGAAAGAGAGGAAAGAGAAAAAAGATGAAAATAATAAAAAGACTTTTTGCCGCTGCGGCTGCGCTTGCATTAATCTGCTGCGTTGCGGTTTTCGGAATTGATTTTTATGTCAAACAAAAGGCGAAGCCCTATATTCTCACGCCCGAAAATGCGGGCAGCGATTATGACTGCATTCTCGTTTTAGGGTGCAGGGTGAACGGCGAAACGCCGAGCCATATGCTTGAGAACAGGCTCTTGCAAGGCATTGAGCTTTATGATAACGGCGCAAGCGAAAAGCTGATTATGAGCGGCGACCACGGAAAAACGGACTATGACGAGGTTAACGCCATGAAGAATTTCGCCGTTGACAGGGGTGTTCCCTCTGAGGCGGTTTTCATGGATCATGCGGGCTTTTCGACCTATGAGAGCATGTATAGGGCAAGAGATATTTTTCAAGCGAAAAAAATTCTGATTGTCACTCAGAAATATCATCTTTACAGGGCGATTTATGACGCAAGGGCGCTCGGGCTTGACGCATACGGCGTTGCCTCCGACCCCCGAAGCTATGCAGGGCAGAGCTACAGAAATCTGCGGGAAATTCTTGCAAGAAACAAGGATTTTGTGTTTTCAATAGTCAAACCCGAGCCGACTTATCTCGGCGAACCCATTCCCGTGTGGGGCAGCGGCGACCTGACGAACGATAAATGAAAAAAGCTTGTATCGGTTTTTTACCACCGATACAAGCTTTAAAAATTATATTTTGTAGGGAACTTTTTGATTAATTTAGCAGAGATTTGTTCCCCATATCAGAATGTTTTAATGCAAAGGCTCTTCATAAATTCAATAATTTCGCCGTTATCACTGCCCTCATAGTAGGTCACGAGCAGTTTTTTGAAATCGGGAACCTGTTTTTCGGGAATTATCAACATTCCGCCGCCCTGCGAAATAAGGTAATGATTTGCAAAAATAACCGCCGCTCTCTTGTTGCCGTCATTGAAAATCTGTGTTTTCATGCAATAAAGGCAAAGCATAATCGCTTTTTCGTCTGACGGAATATCCCTGCAAAGTATTTCTTCAATATTTTCTTTTACCTCCGATTCAATCGGCAAAGGCGGTATATAGCTTGTGCCGCCGATAGTGACGGGAACTCCCCGAATACGCCCGCCGTCACGGAAAAAGCCCTCGTTAACAAGCTTTGCGATATGGCAGAGGATAGAGTAATCCGACGGATAGCCGATAACATCACGGTCAAGAATAAACTCCCATGCGTGTTTCAAGTTCAGAATTTTCTGAACATCGGTTGCGGTCATTCCGCTGACTATACCGTTTTCTATTATATCCTCGGTCTGAGGAAAGGTCGTTGCAACACCTTCAAGAATTGCTTGGTCATAGATGTTTGACTTCATGTTTGCACGGGCAAAATCAAGGTTGAGCTGAACCCTCGGCGACAGCTCTGCGTCGGAATATCCGAGAGCCGCAAGCTCTTTGTCAAGCCTGCGAATATTTCTTCTGTATTCCCTTGCGTCACGGGCGTTGCGGAGAAGAAGCTGATAAAGCTCATCGGAATAAACATCGACATAGGTTGAAGAAAGCCTTGAACCGATGCGCTTGCGGATATAAATATATTTTTTTTCGCCGTGCTCTTTAATTTCGGGGGTTCCGTCATAGGGCAAAAGGTTTAATCTTGCCTGATAATCTGCTTTTTGATGAAGCAGTTCCTGAATTTCGGATAAATTGTAATTCATAATTGCCTCCGTGGGGAACTTTTTTCATTATCATTATAACATAAAGTTCCCCATTTTGCAACATTTATCCGTTCAGTCAAAAAATATAATCGGTTATGCAGTCGTACCAATGAACATAAATTTCGCCGTTGACGGTCAGGCGCTCGTTATCGGGAAGCATTTCAGTCCATTTCTTCTGATAGCGCTCAAAAGCCCAATCATTGCGGTTGAATCTGCGCCAAAGCACTGTTCTTCCGCTTTTGTCAAGATACTGTTCCGATACAACATTGTCCTCAAAGCAGTTCAAATCCATAACGCAGACCGTGTCATATTCTTTTCCGTTAATCGAAACGGTATATCTGCCGATGATATCAACTGCTTCGGGCTTGACCTTGCCCGTTACGGTGTTTCCGTTTCGGATAATGGTATTCTTTTGCGAAATATTAATCGGGTGACCGCAGTTATCCTCGCCGTATCCCCAATTTTTCGTGAATTCGTCGTCGTCAACAAAGGTGTGAACCATGCGTACTCCGTTTTCAACATGAGTTTCAGCAAGAAAACGGCTGTGAGTGTCGGTAAGCTGAGCGATAAAACTGCGTCTGTATTCTTTGACCGTTTTGGTTCGGTAATAATCATCCATATCGTGCTCAACCGCCGATATTTCAACGCCTCTGATTCCGTAAATTTCTGCTTCGCCGACAACCTCCGTTTCTATCAGACCGTGCATTTCTCTTGAGGGCATATAATATAATCCGAAAGATGTTTTTTCGTTCAGCCTCGGGATAATTGCCCATGAAACCAGCTCTTCGCATTTAACCGAAAACGGCGGTTTATCCGATTTTGTTATTTTATATTCAGGCAGTAAATCGGGTAATTTTTTCATGTTATAATCTCCTTTTGATATGTTTTGCCGGGGATATATCTCTTTGAACTTCTGCTTGGCATTATGCAGACGGCTTTTGACCGTTCCGAGCGGCAGGTTCAGAATTTTTGAAATTTCCTTTTGGGTCAAGTCTCTGAAGAAATAAAGATACAGAATCTGTCGGTCTTTTTCGCCCAAAGATTCAACGGTTTCACGAACGGCGATTCTTTCAGAATCATCTTCGCTTCTGAGCAAATCCGTTTCCGACAGGGCGTCGAACGAAATCTCGTCAACCTTGACCTTTTCCCGAAAATAATCGTTGCATTTATTGCTTGCAATGCGAATCAGCCAAGCCTTAAACAAAGTTTTATCCCTTAATAATCCGAATTTTTCGGAAGCGGCGATGCAGGCTTCCTGAATAATATCCTGAGCGTCATGCCGATTGCCGATTTTATAATTCACAAAGCGTTCCAATGACACCATGTTTTCTTTCAGCAAAGCTTCAAATTCATTCATCTGACCACCTCCGAAACGGTATTCTGAAATCGACTTCAACTATATAGACGGAAAAAACATATCAAAAGGTTCAATTATTTTTAATTTTTTTCGGACAATTTATAAATCGGTTTAAGGAAAGGGGCTGTCCGATTGTGCGACAGCCCCTTTTAAGGTTTAATTATTTTTCATATGGTGTTGAATTGTTTGTAATTCCAAGGATGTAATCAGTTGATGTATTATAAAGTTTAGCCAGACGAATCAATACATCAGTAGGCAAATCTCTTAACCCTCGCTCATAACGGCTGTATTGAGGTTGCTTCATAAAAAGATAATCCGCAATGTATTGCTGTGAATAATCATGATCTTCCCGCAAATCTTTTAGTCGTGGATAATAATTGTCCATAAATACACCTTAATTACAAATATTATAACCAATTGGTATTGACATAATAGCATAAAAGGTATATAATACATTTAAATCATAACCATATGGTTATGAAAAAATAATTAAGGAGGGAAAAGTATGGGATTTTTGGCATGGTCGTGCGCTTATTCTGTTGTTGTAATTGCTGCCGCTGTTAAGCTTCGCAAAATGAAATAATTGAAGAATAGCACACATTTTTGTGGGTGCGGTTTTAGACTGCACCCACTTTTTTTGAGGAGATTATTATGATAAATATTGAGAATCTTACAAAAAAGTTTTCCGATAATTTAGTTATTGATAATTTGAATTTTAATTTAGACAGCGGAGAAATAACAGCATTGATTGGAAAAAACGGTGCTGGAAAGAGCACTTTGATACGCTTGATTTCGGGTTTGCTCAAAGCGGATTCGGGAACGATTAAAACGACCGATGGAGCAAAAACAGGAGTGCTGTTAGGCGGTGATACATGTTTATATGGCAATTTATCTGCAAACGAAATTATTCATTTTTTTGGAAAGCTACACGGAATTGACAGTGATACCATAGCATTTAGAATTGAACAATTAAATGAAATTCTTAATTTCAAAAGTTTTATTGATAAAAAGGCATGCACTTTTTCAAGAGGAATGAAGCAAAAAATTGCTCTTGCTGTTTCCATAATCCATGACCCTGATATTTTGCTTTTGGACGAGCCGTCAACCGGTATGGATTTAGAAACGGCAAATGATGTTATTGATTTTATAAAATACTTAAAGTCAGAAAATAAAACGATTTTAATTGCAACTCATAATATTTTTGAAATTTCAGATTTGAGCGACAGCATAGCTTTTTTGAACAACGGAAAGATTCAGCAGAAAATCATCACAAAGGATTTCTTTGAAAACTACCCGAACAGCGAAAAGAGCGCACATATAATACAGGCAATGAATGAGGTGATTCAAAAGTGAAAGAAAGTTTAATTATTTTGAAAAAAGAGTTGCTTGAAATATTCAGAGACAGGTCAACTTTTATAATAATGCTTATACCGGTGTTGATTTTCCCGATTTTTAATACCGGGCTTAGCTATATAAACAAAAATTCCGAATCAAAAATTGATGTTAGTATTCAATGCAATTCTTTACAAGCAAATCAGGTTATAAATGATTTTATTGAATCGGCTGAAATGGTTGATATAAAAATTATTAACACCGAAGCACCGAAAGAACTTTTGAAGAACGGGAAAATTGATTGTATAATAACCGAAACAGATGAAAGTATTGATTTTATATATAATTCGTCATCCTTTAATTCGTTGTCAATTACGACAAAATTAGCAGAAAGCTTTCAAGAGTTTTACACTTCTTTTCTCAGTAGCGCAAATAACGGAGTTTATAGTGTGAATCTAAAGGATGAATCAAATAATAATTCAGACACCGTAAATTCTGTTTCGAGGATTTTTATTCCAATCATGTTGGTAATGTTGGCGTTTCAATGCACTTCAAGCTTTGCAAATGATATTTTTTGCGGTGAAAAAGAAAGAAAAACCCTTGAATTGCTGTTTCTTTCAGGCATAAAAAGAGAGTCAGTTTATTTTGGAAAAATATCTGCTTTGTTAATTCTTGGTGAAACAAATCTGATTTTTGGTTTATTATCTTATTTTATTACTTTCAGCTTTTCCGAAAACGGGTTGCGGCAGTTTAAGTTTATGCAGTCTGAAAACAAAATCACTTGTGTTCTCGGCATTGTTTTTACAATGTTGATGTTAGAATTGATATCAGTCTTTTTGTCTTTTTCAGTCTCCATGATTTCAAAAAACATGAAAAACGCACAGATTCTGAATGAAATTGTGCTTGCGGTTCCCATTGGTATTTCTATTCTGCTGACAACAGGAATTATTAACTGCAACATCTCGATTATCAAGTATATCCCTGTTTTTAATTTAATTGTATCTTTAAATAACTCATTTGCAGGAATTGTAAATACAGGCAATATTATTTTTGCTTGTTTATCAAATAGTATTTTTATTGTTGTTTCAGCGATTTTGGGAATACGATATATAAAAACAGAAAAAATCTTTAACTAAATATAAGAAAAAAGCATCTTCGCCGTTTGGCAAAGATGCTTTTTGAGTTTTTTAAGTTTAATTATTTAAACTTGCGCTTACGGGCAGCCTCTGATTTCTTCTTTCTCTTAACCGAAGGCTTTTCGTAATGTTCTCTCTTGCGAACCTCCTGAATAACGCCGTCTCTTGAAGTCTGTCTCTTGAATCTTCTGAGTGCGTTTTCGAGTGACTCGCCTTCCTTGACTTTTACCTGACTCAAATCTATTCCCTCCCCTCGTCTTTTAACAGGGACTATATAATCATAGCTTGGTTAGTATTATACAATAGACTAACCCCTATTGTCAACAACTAAAATATTAAATTTTAGCAACATTTTACGGCTGACGCCCGACAACGGTGAAAAAGTGAAAATACGCCGTAATATCAAATTTTCGGCATATTGTGTTCAACTCCCATCACCTAACAACAATATTAACAAGTCTGCCCTTGACATAAAGCTCCTTGACAATAGTCATTCCGTCGATTGCTTCCGCTATCTTTTCAAGAGCCTTTGCGGCGGCGAGAACCTCGTCGCTTTCGGCGTCGGCGGCAACAACGAGCTTTTCTCTGACCTTGCCGTTAATCTGAACGGCAATTTCAATCTCATCGTCAACGCACTTTGACTCGTCATAGGTCGGCCAGCTTTCAAATGCGATTGTTTCATTATGGCCGAACTTCTCCCAGATTTCTTCGCAGATGTGGGGAGCAACGGGGCTGAGCGCCTTGATAAAGCCCTCTGCAAATTCCTTGGGGCAGCTGTCTGCCTTATAAATCGCATTGACAAAAATCATCATCTGGCTGATTGCCGTGTTGAAAGCAAGCTGCTCAAAGTCTGTCGTAACCTTACGGATTGTAACATTATAAATTTTTTCAAGCTCAGAATACTTGCTGTCATTTATCTTTGATTCGTCGGTGAAAAAGTTCCATACTCTTGAAAGGAAACGCTTTGCGCCCTCAACGCCCTGATTGCTCCAAGGCTTTGACGCTTCAAGAGGACCCATAAACATTTCATAGAGACGGAGAGTGTCTGCGCCGTAATCACGGACTATATCCGAAGGATTAACTACATATTCGGGGAATCTTTTACCCATCTTGATGCCGTTAGCGCCGAGAATCATGCCCTGATGAACAAGCTTTTGGAACGGCTCTTTAACGGGTGAAACCCCTTCGTTATAGAGGAATCTGTTCCAGATTCTTGAATACATAAGGTGGCCGACTGCATGCTCGGGGCCGCCGACATAAAGGTCAACGGGAAGCCAATGCTTGAGAAGCTCGGGGTCACAGATTGCTTTATCGTTATGCGGGTCAATATATCTCATGTAGTACCAGCTTGAACCTGCCGAGCCGGGCATCGTTGAGGTTTCACGCTTGCCCTTAACGCCGTCTTTCTCGATATATTTCCAATCCTCTGCATTTTCAAGAGGTGCCTGGCCGTTCTTGCCCTTGTATTCTTCAAGCTCGGGAAGAACGAGAGGAAGCTCATCGTCATCAAGAACATGGATTTCGCCGTCGTCCGTGTAATAAACAGGCACGGGTTCGCCCCAATAACGCTGTCTTGCAAAAATCCACTCACGGAAATGGTAGTTAACCTTTCTCTTGGCAACTCCCATCTTTTCAAGCTTCTGAGTTATGGCTTCTTTTGCTTCTTCAACCGTAAGACCCGTAAATTCTTCCGAATTGATAAGCTTACAGCCCTTGCCGAGATAACTGCCCTTTTCAAAGGCACACTCCGAAACATCAGCGCCGTCAATAACCTGAATCATGGGGATGTTATGTACAACGGCATATTCAAAGTCACGCTGATCGTGGCTGGGAACTGCCATAACTGCGCCCGTGCCGTAGCTTGCAAGAACAAAATCGCCGATATAAACGGGAACTTCTTTGCCGTTTACGGGGTTAATGGCATAGATGCCTTTAAGAGGACAGCCCGATTTTGTCTTGTTGAGGTCGGTACGGTCCATATCGGATTTTTTAATTGTCTCCTGAATATAGGCGTTAACCTCGTCCTTGTTTTCAATTCTCGGCATAAGCTCCTTAACAAGCTCGCCGTCGGGAGCCATAACCATGAAGGTTATGCCGTAAATTGTTTCAATACAGGTTGTGAAGATTGAGAACTTGCCGCCGCCGACAAGCTGAAATTCAACCTCAACGCCCGTGCTCTTGCCAATCCAATGGCGCTGCATATCCTTGGTTGATTCGGGCCAGTCAATTTCATTAAGACCGTCAAGAAGCTCCTCGGCAAATGCAACCTGGTCGATAACCCACTGCTTCATGTTCTTGCGGACTACGGGATAACCGCCACGCTCACTCTTGCCGTCAATAACTTCATCGTTTGCAAGAACCGTTCCAAGCTCCTCGCACCAGTTAACGGGGATATCAACAAGCTTTGCATAGCCTTTAAGATAGAGCTGCTTGAATATCCACTGCGTCCACTTGTAATAAGAGGGGTCAGAGGTGGCAATCATCTTTGACCAGTCATAGTCAAAGCCGAGCTCTTTAAGCTGTTTTGAGAAGGTCTGAATGTTATCCTGAGTGAAGCCGTTGGGATTGTGACCCGTCTTAACGGCGTACTGCTCTGCGGGAAGACCGAATGAATCGTAACCCATGGGGTGAAGAACATTATAGCCCTGCATTCTCTTCATTCGTGAAACAATATCGGTGGCGGTGTAGCCTTCGGGATGACCTGCATGAAGGCCTACGCCTGAGGGATAGGGGAACATGTCAAGAACATAATATTTGGGCTTTGAAAAATCCCAGACATCTGTCTTGAAGGTTTCGTGCTCCTCCCAATATTTTTGCCATTTCTTTTCTATATTAGCGTAATCGTACTGTGCCATAAAAGCAACAACACCTCTCCTTAATTCTCTTTAATTCTCTGTAATAATATCCGACAAATCAAGCTGACTTGCATCAGCCCAAAGTCTTTCAAGGTTATAATAGTCTCTGTTCTCCTGCTGGAAAATGTGAACGAGAACCGTTGAATAGTCAAGCAGAATCCAGCCCGTCGCTCTGCCCTCAACATGTTCGGGAGAAATGCCGAGCCTTTCTTTTATCTCGTATTCAACATCATCGGCAAGAGCCTTGGTGTGGGTGTTTGAAGTGCCCGAAGCGATAACGAAATAATCCGAAACTATCGTGACTTCCTCGGTCTTGATGGCAACGATATCCATCGCTTTTTTCTCATTGAGCACTTTGGCAATTTCTCTTACAAGTTCTTTTGAATCTGTCATTGTCATTATCCTTTCTGCACGCCGAAATGCAGCAGCATGTCGTTGTAGCAATCAACCGTTGCGGGGTGCAGCGGCAAATCGCCCGATATCATTTTTCTGACCGTGTAGCGTGAAGTATAAAGAATGGCGTGTTCGAGGCTTAAATCCGCAAGCCTGCGAACAACATCAATATCTCCGTAATCTCTGTCGGCGGATATGAAATCCGCAACATAAACGATTTTTTCGAGCAGGGTCATGCCCGCTTTGCCCGTTGTGTGCCAGCGGACTGCGCCGAGAATTTCTTCATCGTTAATTAATCCGCCGATTTTCAGAAAAGCCGCTCCCGAAATCTGATGCCAGACCTTGCGGTTGACCTTTTCAACCCCGCTTAGCGTTTCGCCCGCACGGCTCATATAGTCAAGCTGTTCCTCTGCCGAAGCGTTTTTCATAACATCGTGCATCAGCCCCGCAAGCCTTGCCTTTTCGGCGTCTGCTCCGTATTTTTCGGCAAGCAGAGCGGCGCACTCGCTGACGCATTCGCTGTGATAGAGCCTGTGAGAATCAAGCTTTTCCGTTATTATTTTTCTGAAAGACGAAAGCCCGTCATCATAAAGCCCGTTTCTGCGGATATACTCCGCAACCGCAGGGTCAAGAAACCCGGAATTGTCTCCCTTTGCGATTGCTCCTCTCAGCTCGGTTGAGCTTATCTCAAGCGGAGGAATTTCAAGCAGGATTATCCGCTTTTTCTGCTCTTCGTTGAAGCCCGAAAGGTCGGGTTCATAGCCGTTTTCTCTTGAAGCGGCGCAGATGAAAGCGAGCGATAAAATTTCCTCCCAAAGATACCAGCCGGTAAAGGTTTCAAGCATATCCGAGCCGATTATGAAATAAAGCTCGTCCCGAGGGAATCTTTTTTTAAGCTCCCGAAGCGTTTCAACCGTGTAGCTTCTGCTGCCTCGGTCAAGCTCGATTGACGAAACCTCAAAGCGGCTGTCTCGGGAAAAGGCTATGCGGCACATATCGAGCCTTGCCTTGCCGTCGGCAAGCTTTCCGGGAAGCTTGTGGGGAGGAATACAGGAGGGAACAATCAGAACCTTGTCCATTCCGATTTCGTCTGCCGCCGCTTTCACAAGGCGCAGATGACCGGCATGGGGCGGGTTGAAAGTTCCGCCGAAAACACCGATTTTTATTGCAATCTCCCCTTATTTGATGTTGACTTTTTTATGCATGATATAAGAAGTTGCGAAAAACATGATAACATCAAGAATCACAAAGCTGAAAGCGGGGGTAATCTCCATGCCGAGATTGCCGTTGGCGAGGGAATAACCGTCGCTGAGAATTCCGAAGCTCAGGGTGTGATCGTCGTTGAAAACCATGACGAAATTAACAAGGTCGGACATTTTGAAGGATATCCAGAGGAAAACAAGCGCCGTTATGAAGAAAATAATTATCGACGCAAAAATCGAATGCTTCTGGAGCAGTCTTACATGCGAAACGGTTATCGCAAAGTAGATTATTGAAACAAAGCTCAGAATGATGATGAAGAACATCATTACCGTGTAGACCGCATAGGCGATGAGCTGAGTTGTTGAGGGGAAATCGCCGAGCATTTCCATGAGCGTTTTTGCAAGCGAAATCTTTTCAACTCCGATGACCTGATCGGCGGTGTAATTCATCAGAAAAACGCTTGTGAACATAAAAACCGCATAGCTGACAATGAGCCATCCGCCGTAAACGAGAACCTTGGAGCCGAGAAGCTGATTGCTTGAAACGGGCAGAGAAAAACTCAGGTAGCCCTGCTGGCTGTAAAGCGACTTGAAGAAATCATAGACAACGAAAAAGAAGGTTACGAAAATCAGCAGGAAAGAAACGAGAATCGAAAGGACGATTGAAACATTTCTTATCGTCATTGCTTTGTTAATCAAAGCGGCGCTTGCAGAGCTGCTGCCCTGAATGAGAACGCAGATGCCGAAAACCGCAAAAAGAACGGCGATTGCGATGTAGAAAAGGCTGATTACTCTTGCGCTTGCAAGAAAATCGTTCTTAACAAGCTTAAAAAACTTGTTTTTCGGCTTAGAAGTTCCAGTCACTGCTGAACACCTCCTTGAATATGTCGTTGATTGTTTTGCCGCTTGCCGTGATGTTGGTAACGGAATCCTTAATCAGAAGCGAGCCTCTGCCGATCATGAGAATCGAATCGAATATCTCCTCAACATCCTGAATAAGGTGGGTAGACATCAGAATTGTTGAACCCTCGGGACGGTTTTTGAGAATTGTTTCAAGAATAAAATCTCTTGCCGCAGGGTCAACGCCGCCCATGGGCTCATCGAGAATATATAATTTTGCGTTTCGGCACATGACAAGAAGAAGCTGAAGCTTTTCCTGCATACCCTTTGACATGGTTTTAGCCTTCTGCTTGTGGGGAAGCTGAAAAACATCCAGCATGTGCATTGCTTTCTCTTTATTGAAATCGTCGTAGAAATCCGCAATGTAGTTAACAGCGTCGTCAGCGGTCATCCAGCTTGCAAGATAGGTTTTTTCGGGCAGAAAGGCGACCATGGATTTGCTGATTTTTCCGGGCTTGTTTCCGTCAATGAGAACCTCGCCCGAATAGTCGTTGATAAGACCCGTCAGAATTTTAATCAGAGATGTTTTGCCGCTGCCGTTCGGACCCAGCAGACCGATAATCTGACCGCCCTCAAAGCTGAACGAGACATTGTTCAGCACCTGATGGCTGCCGTAGGACTTGCTGAGATTATTAACTGAAATAATAGCAGACATTTTAACCCTCCCGGTTTTTATATTTTAATCCATAATTGGATATATTATATCACTATCTATTATAAATTAAAAGAGAATTTTTGCGTTTTTTTTGATAATAGTTAAATATTTTGTAAACAGAGATAACAAACGAACTTAAATAAACGGAAAAACCGCCCCGAATAGGCATGATGCCTGAACGGAGCGGAAAAATTCGGTTTTATTCGGTTTCGGCGGCCTTGGAGGACTGCTCCTCAATATACTGCTTGATAACGACATTTGCTCTGCTCTGAGCTTTCTTGATTATCGAAGAATTTTCTTTTAAGGGATAATCCGATGTAACTATGCTGTCATAGAGATTCTGATAATCTTGGTTGGAAAGCTTGGTTTTTGCCGTTGACATCCATTCGTAGTCGTCGGAATTTTCTCCGAGATAATAAATAAGGAAGCAGCCGTCTTCGGTGTCAAAATATTTATAGTCGCCTTTTTTGCGGGATTTGTCAAAAATCCAATCGGTGACCGAGTAGTAATAATAGTTTGAAAAAACGGCAGTTTCGCCCGTTGATTTTGCTTCCTTGCACAGCTTTCTGAAGGTCTCCTCGGATTTGTCGCTTTCCTCCCACTTCTGGTTGAACGCCTCCGCTTCCGCTTTTGCGTTCTGCTTTGCGGCATCGTCATAATCCGTGTAATACGGAGCGTCATAGCTGATAACCTCACGGCTCGTGCTGAGGAACGCAGGCTCCTTGACATAGACAAGATAAGGATAAAGCTGAGTTCGGATAACGGTGATTTCGCCCGCAACACGGTCCTCGCTGAACATCCAGTCGGCTACCTCGTCGCCGAAAACGCTTGAAATGGTTTCCTTGTCGGTGTAGTTGCAAGCCGTGCGAACCTCGGCATTGTATTTTTCGCCGGGATAATTGCCGTTGGCATAATTGATGAAATCCTTTTCGCTTTTAATTGCGTTAACCTCAGAGGCAACATAATCGCCCTCGATGGGATAAACTCTGCCGATGATTCGGGTGTAATCGTCTCTGTTTTCTTTAAGCTCTGCGTCAAGCTGCTGCTGAGTGTAGCCGTTCTTTAATTCCTCATGCTTGAGGCTGTTGTATTTTTCGGCATATGCGAACATGATTTCCTTTGCGCAGAACATTTTATAGGTCAGCCCCTGAGCGTAAGCATCGGCAAGTCTTTCGTCGGGAGTAACGCCTGCGCTTGAAGCATAGCTTTCTATTCTTTTATAATGAGAAATAGTTGCGGAAATTTCATAAGCGGAGAACTCAACGCCCTCTTTGATTGCCTGGTCGAAGCCCTCAAAGATTGCCGTCATCTGATTGATGGCATTGACGGTCAGCACATCAGCCCATGTCATGCTTTTGTCAGCGGGATATTGCTGCTCATCGGGAAGCTTTGAGGTGTCGAAGCCCGTTCCGTTATAGCCCTTTTCGCTTATTGCGTTTTTAACGGTGCTGAGCTGAACATGATATTCATCATAGTAATACATCTCAAATTCGGGCATGGAAATTTCTCTGTCGCCGACGGTTACGGCAACGCCGTATTTTTTGCCTGCTTCCTTGCTGTCAATTGCCGCCTGATTGAGAACTTCAATAAATTCAACCGGCATTTTTGCGCCCTTGTAGTCGGCATAGGTGTATTGGCTCTTATTTGTGTTGGGTTCGGTCACAATCGGCACGGTGGTTGCTTTTCCGCCGTCGATTTTGGGCTTGACAACAAAAATTCCCGTCAGAATTATCGCAGCGGCAAGAACGAGAGCCGCAGCCGCAATGATAATGCCCTTAACGGGCTTTTTGCTCTGCGAAGCCGCCTCTTTTTTCTGAGCCTTAGCCTTGATTTTTTCTTCCTTCTGTTTGGCTTTCAGGCTTTCGGCGTTTGCCTTTGCTTTCTTCTCGGCAATTTTTTTTGCATTGTCCGCCGCTTTCTTTTTGTTCATATCAAATGCTCTCTCCTTATCAGTTCTGCTTTCTGACAACCTTATATTCGTCGTAAGGATTATAATAAGGACATTCGTTTTCGCCGCCCTGCATGAAGCGGTAAAGCTCGTCCTCGTCAAGATTTACAAGGCATTCATAGCACTCGTATTCTTCGTTATAATCGTAATATGCACAGTTTTCGCAAATGCTTGACCCTGCCATTGCTTTGCACCTCAGTAAATAGGAATGATAATTTCTTTTTCGGTTTTTTCAACGCCGCTCATTCCGATTTCTCTCAGATGAGGGCCGAAGAACAGCCCGGGAGCTCTGCCCGAGGGATAAAGCTCAAGCAAGGGTGCCATAACAAACGCCCGCTCAAGCACTCTCGGATGCGGCAGAGTCAGCTCGTAGCTTTCGCTCTTGAATCCGTCATACAGAATCAAATCAAGGTCGATGATTCTCGGCTCGTTTTTCTTGGTTCTGATTCTGCCGAGAGCCGCCTCAATGCCGAGGCATTCACCCAGAAGAAGCGTCGGAGAAACGCTCGTTTCAACAAGCAATTCCGCATTATAAAACTTATCGCCGCTCTCGCAGTCTACAGGCTCGGTTTCATAAACGCCCGACGCCTTGACTATTTTAACGCCCGAGAGCTTTGCGATAGCTCTGACGGCGGCGTTGATATTCTCGATTCTGTTGCCGAGATTCGTTCCGATTGCAATAACCGCTTCGCTCATAAAAAATCAATCCTTCCTGTCCCTGAAAATCTCAACGCCGACATAATCAAAGTCCGCTTTTATCGGCGCTTCGGGCTTCTTCAAAAGTATTCTGAGACTCTGAATCTTATCAAATCTTTCAAAAAGCCCCTGCGCAACTCTTTCTGCCGCTCTTTCAAGCAGGTCGTCTTTTTGCGCAGTAAAGATTTTGACGGTTTCTTTAATGATTTTTGCGTAGCTCACCGTGTCGTCAACATTGTCGCTGCGGCACGGAAGCCTTAAATCAACAACGGCGTCAATGTCAAAAATAAAATTCTGACCGTCCTGTTTTTCTTCGGGATTAACGCCGTGATATGCAAATATTTTCAGACCCCTGACAAGTATTTTATCCATTTTTATTTACCCGTTTTTCTGAATATTGCGTCGGCGACCCTTGCGCCCTGAACGCCTGAAAAAACATCGTGAACTCTGATGATATCTGCTCCGCCCGCAATCGCCGCAGTATGGGCGGCAACGGTTCCCGGGTCTCTGAGCCTGCATTCCTTAACTCCGCTTGCAGCTCCGATAAATCTTTTTCTCGACCCCGCCGCAAGCAGGGCAATGCCTTTGAACTTCAGCCATTCCATCTCACGCAGGATATCATAATTATCCTCGTTGGTTTTGCTGAAGCCGAGGCCGACATCAAGGCAGAGTTGTTCCTTGGGCAGACCGATTTCCGCCGCAAGATTCAGAGCGTCAAGAAAGAATTTTCTGACATCCTCAACAACACCGTTTTTATATTCCGCAGGCTCGTTCGCTCCGCAGGGATTGTGCATCACGATATAGCCTGCTCCGTATTTTTTTGCAAGGAGAGCCATTTCGCTGTTGAAAACGCCGCTGACATCGTTGATAATGTCAGCCCCCTCTTTCAGAGCCGCTTCGGCGCATGAGGGATAAAATGTATCAACCGAAACCGCCGCCGTCAGCTTGCCCTTTAACGCTTCAAGCGCAGGCATAAGTCTCTCTTTTTCTTCGCTTGCGGAAAGAATCACGGCGTCGGGTCTTGTTGAATTTGCGCCGAGGTCGATAATGTCCGCTCCCTGCTCCTGCATTTCAAGAGCGTGTTCGAGAGCCGCCTGCGGATTATTGTAAAGCCCGCCGTCGGAAAAAGAATCGGGGGTGTAGTTGAGAACGCCCATAACATAGGTCTTTTCTCCGAGCGGAAAGCTGAATTTTCCTGCCTTAAACATTACTGTCTGCCTCCGGTCAAAAGTGCAAGAGCTTCGGCTCTTGTTTTTGCGTTGCTTCTCATTGTGCCTCTGAGAGCTGAGGTTCTCGTCTGCGACCCCGAGGCTCTTGCGCCCCTCATCGTCATGCACAGATGCTCAGCCTCAATAACCACCGCAACGCCCATGGGCTGCATGTTTTCTTCAATAAAATCGGCAATCTGAGCCGTCAGCCTTTCCTGAAGCTGAGGTCTTTTTGCAAAGGAATCAACAATCCTTGCAAGCTTTGAAAGCCCGATAACCTTGCCGTCAGACGGAATATAGGCAATGTGAGCCTTGCCCATGAACGGAACAAGATGATGCTCGCACATCGAATAGAGCGGAATATCCCTGACGATGACCATTTCCTCGTTGCCGTTTTCGTTAAACAGCTTCAGGTGTCTTTTCGGGTCGTCCTCAAGCCCCGCAAATATTTCTTCATACATTCTTGCAACTCTTGACGGGGTTTCAACAAGCCCCTCTCTGTCGGGGTCCTCGCCGATTGCAATAAGAATTTCACGGATTGCCGCTTCAATTCTCGGTTTATCCATTAAGCTTGCCTGCCTTTCATTTCTGCTCGGTCACAAGGGACAGCATCGGTCTGCCGCAATCCTCGGAGCGATAAACGGAATTTAAAGAAAATTTTTTGTCGGTTTCTCTGCTTGCCATCGTCAGAACATTATATATTCTTTTGTTGGAGAACAAGTCGTCAACCGCCTGATTATAGACATCAAGGCTCCCGAAAAGAACACGAACCGAATCGGAGCCGCCGTTAAGCTCGTCTGCAAGAAGCTTTGCAAGCCTCTTTTCGTCGGAGCGGTCATAGGTTTCAAAATACCTGCCTGTTTTGATGTAGTAATTCTCCGCCGTGGCGGTGCATTCAAAGCCGCCCGTAATATCGGAATGGCTCAGAGAAATCATTTCTTCATTGATGTTGAAAAAGTCATAAAGCTTCGTGTCAGAGCCGTCTGCGCTGACCGGGTCATCCCATGTGCAGTCAAGATAATAGTAGTCGCCGTTGATTTTGACGGCGTTCCACATGTGCTTCTGAGATTCTCCGTCTGCGTCAACCGCATTGCCGCAGACAACGGAACATTCTATCCCTGCCATATTGAGAAGAAGCTTTGCCGCCTTTGAGTAGCCCTCGCACGCCGCCTCGCCTTTGACGAGAGAGCCGTAGACGGAGGAATAAACAAGTTTCCCTTCGACAAGCTCATATCGGCAGTTGTCAATAATGTAATCGTGAATTTCAAGCTCTGTCTGCCACTCATCATCGGGATTCGTCAGCAATGAAAGAATCTTGTCGCACACCTTGTCGAGCTTTTTCTTCTGAACTGCGTATTCGCTTTTGGAAACAATGTATTCGGGGAAATAACTGATACGGTTGAGTTTTGAGATTAGCTGACCTTCCCCGCCGTAAAAGAAAATTTCGGGGTTGTCATAGAGCAGAGCGGAGTTAACTTTTCTGAGTTGAAGCTCCGTCACCTGCGGAATGGTTATGCTTTCGGGGAAATCGTATATTTCCGACAAAATGGCATTGTATGCGTGCTTTTCAATATTGGACAGCTCGTTGAAATAGACCTTGTTGGGGCTGCCGAGCTCGGTCAGCTCCGGCGGAGGCTCTTTTTCATATTTTGACTGGGTGTAATTGAGCGCATAGTTGCAAAGCGCAAACGCCGCCGCACAGCCTGTCAGCGCAAAAACAATGCTCAGAAGCAGCGATATAAACTTTTTCATAGGGCTTTTCCTTTCACAAAAATCCTCTTATTTACTCCTCGTTTCCAACGAATTCCTGCGGGGAATCCGCAACCCGTTTAACGGCAAAGCCGTTTTCCATCAAAGCCTTGACGCCCTCCTCCGTCTGCGAAAAATCAACTATTGAAAGGTTGGTTTTGAGCGTATTTGAAAGCTTTGAAAATATTCCGCTCCTCTTTTCAAGATAGGAGGGTTTAAAAACATAATCGAGCATTTCAAGCATTGCCGAAGCCTGAAGCGAACGCCCGTGAGAACCCTGACCGTCAAGATAACGCAGATATTTGAACAGGCTGTCGCCTTTCAGATTCTGCTTGCCCCTGACAAGGATAAGCGAAAAGTCGTTTCCTTTATATTCAATCTGTTCGGGAACGGTTATATCCATTCCGCCGAAATAATTTATCATCATTTTGAAGGTTTCGTCCGTCGAGCCGATATAGCCGTCAACGGATATTCCCGTTGAGGCTTCAACCGCCCGTACGAGCTGGTTTTCGCCCGATTTTGCAAAAATTCCGTCGAGCGTTTCGGTTTTTCCGCTGAGCGCAAAGGGTTCGCTTGTCGAAAGCGAGAGAGCCGTTGCCCGCCTTTCGGGAAGCCTGAAATTAACAAGCCATGCAAAGCGAAGCTCCTTTCCGTCGGGGTCGGCGCACCAGAAAAGATAGGTTTTTTCGCCCTCAATTTCAACCGTGCCTGACGGAACGGTTTGGGTTTCGGTGACGGTTTCGGCGTTGCCTCCAAGGGCGCTTTTTATATCGAAATTATATTTTTTCAAAATTGCAAGGCATGAAATCGCAAGCACGCTCAGCACGCAGACAAGCAGGGTTGCGGCAAATTTTTTCAGATCTCCGCTGCTGCTCTGCCTGCTGGTTTTAAAATTTATATTTTTTCGGTTTCTGTTAAACATAATCTTTTCACCGCTGTTTAATCAAAATCGCCGCAGTTTCTTTTTCGAGATAAAGTTCTCTGCCCGTAACGGTTTCGCCCGTCAGCGAGCTGTAGCCCTCCTCGGGCAGAATGTAGACAATTGAATGGTTATTGCGGTTTGCAACGGTCATTATGCTTTCTCCGCAGCCCCGCCTTTCATAAGCAACGCAGCCGAGAGCCGCCGAAACGGGGATAAAATCGCCCTCTGCAAAGACCTTGTGTTCTTTTCGGAGTCTGCCCAGAAAACGGTAATGCTTCAAAAGCTCTTTATCCTCTTTTCCCCAAGGGAAACAGCCTCTGTTGAACGGGTCATCGCCGCCGCCGAGCCCCGCCTCGTCTCCGTAATAGATGCAGGGAACGCCGGGCAGGGTGAACTGCATTGACGAAACAAGCTTTAACAGCGTTTTTCCGAAAGTCCGCTGTTCTTCGCTCAGCTCGCCTTTATACCTCTGCATACCGCCGCCGTGCTGCGGCTCTGCAAGCCTGCTGAGCACACGGCAGGTGTCGTGAGTGCCGATATGATTCATAAGGCAGTCAACCGCCGCCTTGGGATAATTTTCGCAGATTTCGGCTATTCTGTCGTTGAAGCCCTCCGCTTTTCCGCTGACGGCAAAGCTTATCAGGCAGTCGGCAAAAGGATAATTCATAACCGAATCAAGCTGACCGCCCTGAAGATATCTTCTGCGCTTGCCGTAGCTTATCTTGTTGGAGGCGTCCTCCCAGACCTCGCCCAGAATGAAAGCGTCGCTTTTTTCGGTTTTAACCGCCGAACGCAGAGCGTCAAGGAATTTGTCGGGCAGCTCGTCGGCAACATCAAGCCTCCAGCCGCTTGCGCCCGCTTTCAGCCATTTGCGCAGAATTCCGTTTTCGCCCGCCATGTAGTCGATATAGCCGTCGTTTTCCTCGTTGATTTCGGGCAGAATGTCAACGCCCCACCAGCAGTCGTATTCGTCGGGGAAATTCTTGAATTTATACCATTCATAATAGGGCGAATTTTCGCTGTTATATGCGCCGAGGGTGTTATATCTGTTTTCTTTGTTGAAATATTTGCTGTCTGAGCCTGTATGGCTGAAAACGCCGTCAAGAATGATTCGGATATTCCGTTTTGCCGCCGCTTTGCAAAGCTCGGTAAAATCTTTTTTTGTGCCGAGAAGCGGGTCGGTTTTTTCGTAGTCGGCGGTGTCGTAACGGTGGTTGGAATGAGCTTCAAAAATCGGATTAAGATAGATACATCCCACGCCGAGAGATTCAAGATAGTCAAGCTTTTGCTCAATGCCCTTGAAATCGCCGCCGAAGAAGTCATATTTTGTTATTTTGCCGTTTTCATCGGGTTCCCACATAGGCTCGCCGCCCCAGTCGGAGCGCAGAACCCTGTCGGCGGGAACGCCGTTTTTCTTTTTGCCCGAATTGCAGAAGCGGTCGGGAAAAATCTGATAAATAACCGAGCCTTTTATCCAATCGGGAGTCTTGAAATCCTTTGAATAGACCGTGAGCTGAAAGCTCGTTCCGTCGGCGGAGATTCTGCCCGTGGAGTTGTCAAATCTCGTGATAACGCTGCCACCGCTCTTTTGGGCGATGGCGAAGTGATACCAATAAAGCCCCTGCTCCTCAAAGCTCAGAGTGACCCTCCACCACTCCTCGTCGTTATTCTCCATGCGCTCCCAGGTCATCGGATATATACGGGACTTTCCGCTGTCGGAGTTTACGATAACGCTTGCGCCCGTGCAGCAGATGCTTCGGGGCAAAACGATTCTCAGGGTAACCTTTTCGCCCTCGCAGACTGCGCCGAAAGGGCTTTTATGATAGGTCAGCCGTGAATTATAAGGTATAAAATCCATTCTGTCATTTCCTAACTTATTACTGTTTCAAAGCCTTTAAGGCATCGGAGTCGGCGGCAATTCGGTTATTTTTAACAGAAAATCCGAGATAAAATATCCGAGACCGATTAAAAGCAGAATTCCTGCCGCAATCAGCACGGCGGAAATAATTTTTTTGCCACGAACTCTGTCCTCATAGCTCGGGCCCGTGCCGAAATGAGTTGAAAATTCGGTTATGCTCTTTCGCTGAGAGGGCTTGATTGTTTTTTCTATTTTACCTTTTTTAGGCATGTCTGTTCCCTCCGCTCAGCTGAAAATATTTGTATCGGTGAAGCCTGCAAAAGCAAGCGAAAGCATTGCAACATAAAGAAACATTGCGGGAGTTCCCTTGAAAACGGCGGGGATATCCTCGTTTTCGGCAATGCGCTGAGAGCCCTTGCTGATAAGAGCCGCCGCAAGCACAAAGGCAATGCCCGCTCCGAGACCCGAGCCGATGCTGCCCGCAAATGAATAGGCGGCATAGTTGTTGATGTGGGGAACGGCTAAAACGAGGGTGTTGAGAGCGGCGATACCGAGCGTTCCGAGAACCTTGGTTGAAGCTCTGAAAATAAATTTCATCACGGCGGCGGTGACGATATAAACGCCCGCCAGAACGGCGGCATAGACAGCCGCCCTGAGTGAATAGGGCAGAGCGGCAACCGTCGGAGCCGAGTCAATAACTCCGCAAAGTGCACTTGTTGCAACCGAAAATCCCGAAATCATAACGGCAAATTTGCCGAATGTGCCGGGCTTGGTTGAAACTCTGATAGCCTCGCTCATGCCGAGACCCGAGCTTAAAACGAGATTCTGAACAAAGACCGTGTAAAGGGCGGTCATAAGCAAATCCGAAAGCATTTTCATCGCTTATCCACCCCGCTTTCGTCTGAATCCAGCCCCAGGGATTTGAAAAATTCTTCGATATCTCTCTGAGATTCCATACGTATTTTTTCCGAACTGCTTAATTCGGGCTTCGGCTGAGGCTCGGGCTTGCTTTCAGCGGGAGTCTCCTCCGCCCCGGAAGTCCAGAATTCGTCGAATAATTCAACCTCCTCAACCTCGCCGCTTTCTTCTGCGGGCTGAGGCTTCGGAGCGGCTTTTTTCGGCTTTTTGACAACGGGACCGCTTTCTTCAAGATATGCGGGATATTTTTCGGCAATGAAAGCCTTGAGAGCGGCCGCAGTAAAGCCGAGAATAACAAGTCCGCCGAAAGGAAGAAGCATTCCTTTGAATTGAACGGGGAGGTCAAGAGAAACTCCGCCGAGCGACGAAGCGCCGAGAAGCTCCCTTAATGCTCCGACGAGAATCAGCACTATTGACGAGCCGATTCCGACGGCGGCGGCGTCATAAACCGCAAGCTTAACGCTGTTTTTGACCGAAAACTGCTCGCAATGAACGGCGGTTACGGAATTAACGGCGATGAGCGGAATATATATTTTCATGCCGAGGCTCAGAGTGACAAGAGTTTTTGTTTCAACTATCCAGAGCACGGGGCAGATGATTGCAATGCCGATAAGAAGATAGAGCGGCACTCTTATCCATCTCGGAACCTTTTTCAGCAAAGCGCTTGCAAGAAAGCAGGTTATAATCAGGTCGGCGCATAATACAACCGAAAGCACGGCGGCGTTCACGAGGCTTGTTGACGCCGCAACCGCAGGGCAAAGCCCGACAAGCTGAACAAGAACGGGGTTGAAAATAACTGCGCCTTTTATAAACATATCCTTAAATGATATATTTTCGTTTTTCATGCTTATGCCGCCCTCCTTTCCGATTTATTCAAAATATTTCCGATAATCATTTGTTTTTTGCCCGTGACGGGGCTGAGCTTTTCTGAGGAGCTTTTTTTGAAGCCCGAAACGGATTTTTTGCCATTGCCGAACCGAGAACGGGCGAAATGCCGTTTGTGAGCAAAACGGCGAAGCAGACCGTTTCTTCATATACTCCGACATAGCGCATTATCATGCAGAAAATTCCGCAGAGTGCGCCCGAAATAATTTTGTATATTCCTCCGTCGGGCTGGGATGAATAATCCGTCAGCAGAAATACCGCCGCAAAAAGCAGAGAACCCGATGAAAGCTCCAGCACGGCGCTTGTGAGCGGAGAAGCGTTTATTCTCGGGAAAATCATGGAGAAAACCGCACAGGCGGCAATGAAGCCCGCCGTTGAGAGCAGGGCGTTACGCCTGCGAACAAAAAGATAGGCGCAGCAGCCGAGCATGATGAGTCCGCAGCCCGTGCCCATCGGACCCGCAACATTTCCGCTTAAAATATCAAATGTGTTCAGAGCATTGAGATGAACGGAGTTTCCGTTTGCCAAAAGAGCGCCGAGAGAGCGTGCGCCGAGCAGTTTTCCGCTTGAATTGTAGGAATAGTCAAACACAAGCTCCTTGAAGCATACGCTTGCGAATGCAAAGCCTGCCGCCGCAGGCACAAACGGAGCTTTGAGAGAGCCGCCGAACGGTATTTTTGCCGCCAAGACGGCGAACGCCGCCGCAGAAGCGGGAACATAAAGGGCAATTCCCGCAGGCATCATCAGAGCGATTGCCGCTCCGATAAATATATTGCTCAGATCCTTCAGCAAAAATTTTCTTCCGAGAGCGAGGCACGCAAGCAGGTCGCAAAGCTCCGCAGTTAAAACGCTGACGGCGATAACAAGCAGTGCCCTTGCTCCGTAATAACGCCACGCAACGATGCACGGAGCGGCAAGCATGATAAGATAATCGCCGTAAATCTGCGAAACTTTAACTCTTTTTTGATTATCGGCTTTAACCGCCAAGGCTCTCACCTCTTAAAATTCCAATATTTAATCATTGCAACCTTGCCCCGAAAATCATATTATAGAGTATAAGGAATACACTTTCAGGAGGCGCAATATGAAGATAAATTCTCCCGCTGATGACAGAATTATTGTTGATCTGACAGGTCAGGATATGCAGGAGCTTGATATTACATATGAAGCTATGGATTATTCGACCATTGAAACCCGCAGGTTTATCTGGACGGTTTTGGATCAGGCGGGCAAAGCGCTCGGCAGGGAGCTTGACCCCTCACGCCGCATGATAATCGAAGCCGTGCCGAAAGCGGGCGGCGGCTGTGTTCTCAACTTCACCATGCTTGACGGCAGAAGGTCGGGAATAACCCAGAAACAGATTCTTAAAAAGCAGAGCGAAAGCTTTATCTGCGAATTTGACAGTCTTGACGCTCTTTACCGAGCCGCACGGGGGCTTTCATCTCTTGAAGCCATGCCCGAGAGCAGTCTTTATAAAAGCGGCGAAATATTCCGCCTTTTTGTTGCAAAATCGGGAGATGTCCGCTTTTTGAAGCAGTATTTTTCCGAGTTCGGCAGAGTTGAGGACTGCGGCAAGCTCAGCGGAGCGTTTGCGGCTGAGCATTGGAAAACTCTCATCGGGAAGAATGCGCTTGAAGAATTAAACAGATAAATACACTTTTTCCGCAAGCGAACGCAGGTCGGCAATCGCCTTTGCCGCATCGGGAGCGCCGAAAACTGCGCTGCCCGCAACGAAAACATTCGCTCCGGCTTCTGCGGCGGTTTCAACCGTTTTTTCGTTGATTCCGCCGTCAACCTGAATATCAACCGAAAGACCTCTGCGCTGAATTTCACGGCGCAGGGTTTTTATTTTATCCATGGTTTCAGCCATGAACGACTGACCGCCGAAGCCCGGCTCAACCGTCATGATAAGCACCATCGAGAGCTTATCGAGAAACGGAAAAACCTCCTCAACGGGAGTGGCGGGCTTAACGCTGATGCCCGCTTTGCAGCCGCAGGCAAGAATTTTATCGACCGTTTCCCCTGCGGGCGAGGAGCTTTCAACATGAAAGGTGATAATATCCGCTCCCGCTTTTTTGAAATCTTCAATATATTTCAGAGGGTCGTCTATCATAAGGTGAACATCGAAAACAAGCTCCGTTTTGCTGCGGATACTTTTGATTATCGGCGCTCCGAAGGTGATGTTCGGAACGAAGCGGCCGTCCATGACATCAAGATGAAGATAGTCCGCTCCGCACTTTTCCATTCTTGCCGCTTCTGCCCCGAGAGCGGAAAAATCGCTTGCCAGCACCGACGGTGAAATTTTAATCATGCTACACTCACCCACAGTAATATTTTAATAACTTATTATAACAGTTTTCACCGCCGAGGTCAACATTTAACTGATATGTTCACACATTCTTAAAACGAATTGAGAATTTGTAATAAAAAAGAAATTATTTATCCGTTTTTTTGAAATAAGGCGGTGCGATAATGAAATCACGGTAAAATCTTAACTCAAACTTTACGCTTTCCTTAACCTGTTTCTTAATCATCGGGTTTTATAATGCGAATCAAAGAAAGGGGAATTTTTTATGAATATACTTGTAACCTTGAACTCGGGCTATGTTTATCCGCTGACGGTAATGCTCCGCTCGCTCATGCGAACGAATCCCGGGGAGAATTTCACCGTCTATGTTGCCCATTCTTCGCTGACGGCGGCGGATTTTGCGAAAATCCGTTCAAGCGTCGATATCGGCAGATGCAGAATTGTCGGCATTGCGGTTGATAACCGCCTTTTTGCCGACGCTTCGTGCAAAAGCAGGCTTTCAAAAGAAACATATTACAGGCTCTACGCCGCCGAGTTCCTGCCCGAAAGCGTTGACAGAATTCTCTATCTTGACCCCGATATCATCATCAACGGCAGACTTCGCAGACTCTATGACATTGATTTCGGCACCCGTCTTTTTGCCGCCGCAGGTCATAATAACAGATTTCTCAACAGCCTTAACCGCCGCCGTCTCGGAATGCCCGAGCACAGCGTTTACACCAACAGCGGCGTTATAATGATGAATATTTCGCTTCTCAGGCGGGAGAAAAGCGCTAAGATGCTGATGAAATATATTGCCGAAAACAACAAAAAGCTTCTGCTTGAGGATCAGGATGTGTTCAACGCTCTTTACAGCGGCAGAAAAATAATTCTCGACCCCGAGATTTTCAACATGGACGAGCTGACCTTCCGCCGCCTTGTCAGAAGAACGGGCAGAGAGGAAGCCCGCAGCTTTGTTAAAAACAATACCGTTATCATTCATTATAACGGCAAGGAGAAGCCGTGGAATGTCGAATACAGAGGAAAGCTCGGCGGATTTTTCCGAAAATATGAAGCAGAGAGGAACAACATATGCGAATTTCGGCAAAATGCAGTCTGAACAAACAGCAAAAGGTTTCGCTTGCCTGCGCCGCCGTTTCGGTGATTCTGTTTTTCCTGCTGTTTGTGTTTTTCGGCTCACGGATGCTTGAAATGCTGAGAGAGCCGAAAATACTGACCGAATATATTGACGGCTTCGGGGCGTATTCTCAGCTTGTTTTTATTGCCGTGCGGACTCTCCAGACGGTTGTTAAGGTCATTCCGGGCGAACCCGTTGAGATTGCGGCAGGGCTTGCGTTCGGAACCTTCGGCGGGCTTGCGCTCTGCCTTGCGGGAACGGCAGTCGGCTCGGCAATTATAGTTTTGCTGACTAGAACCCTCGGCATGAAATTCGTAACGCTTTTCGTTTCCGAGGAAAAGCTTCGCTCCTGCGCCCTGCTCAAAAGCTCGGACAGGCTGTATCTTCTGCTGTTTTTCTTCTATCTCATTCCGGGAACGCCAAAGGATATATTCACCTATGCCGCCGCCCTGACGGATATAAAGCTGTGGAAATTCTTTGTTATCACGGGCATTGCAAGAATCCCGTCAATCATAACCTCAACCATGTGCGGCGCTTCGCTCTGCCAAAAAAATTATCTTGCCGCCGCAGTCATTTACGGCGTTACGCTGATGCTGAGCGTTGCGGGAATGCTTGTTTACCGCAAAATCAAGGCATGAAAAAAGAGTGTATGGATTACTCCGTACACTCTTTTTTCAAGAAAGGAAATTTTTATGATATTATGTTATTGAAGCACGGTCGAATTGTCCTAAGGGTAACGGTAATAATCCGAACCACGGTTTCTCGTGGCAGATTTGCCCTTACTCATCGTTAAAATACTCGTTAATCCGAAAGGATTAACTGCGTTTTATGCCTTGATTAAGACCAAATCTGCACACGATAAACTGCAAAGCATCAAAAATGCTTGGAGTAAAGATGAGATTTGTTGTCTTGAGATGGCAGCCTTGCTGACGCAAGGCAACATCGAAAGCGACAAATATCGCTTTAATACTGCATTTTTGACGGGTTCGGACTATTACCGTTACCCAACCAAAAGTACCGTTGTGGCGATTGAAAGAGTAGCTACGATTGCCGTGAATACTGCCATCTTTTTGTCCCCCCTGTTTTTTGTCCCTTCATTAAATAAGTGTTGAGAAAATCGGTTTTTGTTGCATTGAAAAAAGATTTTTTCTGAATAACAGGGAGATTATCTTTGACACAGATGTTATTCTTTGATTCCATAAAAATGGATAACATTCATATCTTCTTCCATATCCAATCCGTGAGAGCCGCAGCCGCCGTCAATTTCGTGGCAGCCGTGGTCGGGGCAGAAGCCGTAGAAAACGCTGTGATTTTTCCATGCGGAGTTGATTTTTTCAACAAGCTGAGCATAGAAATCAACATTCATCTTCAGGGCGTCAAGGGCTTCGGCGTTTTCGGGGCCGACACGGTGCATCGTTCCGTCATAATTGCCGTTATAAATAATGATAAGGTCAAAGCGATCTTCGTCGATGAGTTCAAGAGCCTTGGCGTTGACCTCCTCGGGGGTTTCATAGATGAAATATTCCATATCTCTTTCAAGGAATATTTTTGAAATGCTGTCTCCGCTTGTTGAAACGATGACGGGCTTTTTGCCTGCTCTGATATAATAATCAAAAATCGTGTCGGTTTTCAGCACGGGCTTTTCGTAGCGTCTGATGCCGTGAACCTCGGGCATAACGCCCGTATACATTGAAGCGAAGCAGACGGGGGTAACGCTCGGCATGACCGAGAGAATCGGCAGGGCGATATCCGAAGCGAGGCAAGCTTTTGTGAACATTTCGGTGTATTTCTGATAAATCCAGAGGCCGACGGCGTCGGGATTGTAAAGAACCGCTCTGTCAACGGGCTTTCCGCCGAGCTTCTTTTCAGCGAGAGCCGTGATAACGGGGTTGGGAGAAGCAACGGCTTCGGGAACCTCGATTCCCGCAAGCTTCAGCACGGAAGCGTTGACCGAGGTCAAACAAATTGAACTGTTCAGGTCTGCCATAAAATTTATCCTCCTTATTGAATAAAACCGCTGCGGAAAACCACAGCGGTTTAACTCATAAAAATAATCGGTTAATTAATCAGTTATTGTCTCTTCTCTGTCTGCCGCCTCTTTCGCCTCTGAAGTCCCTTCTCGGAGCGGGCTTTCTCGGAGCGTCTGAAACGGTGTTTTCGGGAACAAGACCCTCAACCTCGATAAGAGCCTCACGGCGGGAGAAGTTGAGTCTGCCCTGGTCATCCTTGGGAAGAACCTTAACGATAACCTCGTCGCCGACATTGACGACATCCTCTACCTTTTCGGTTCTCTTGACATCAAGCTGGCTGATGTGAACCATGCCCTCCTTGCCGGGAGCAATCTCAACGAATGCGCCGAAGCTCATCAGGCGGGTAACAACACCCTTGTAGATTGCGCCGACCTCGGGATCGTTGGCAATGGTCTCGATGATTGAAATTGCTCTGCGTGCATCGTCGATATCGGTTGAAGAAACAAAAATGTTGCCGTCCTCCTGAACATCGATCTTGCAGTTGCACTCGGCGCAGATCTTCTGAATAACCTTGCCCTGCTTGCCGATAACATCGCCGATCTTTTCGGGGTCAATCTTCGTTGTGAGCATCTTGGGTGCCCATTTTGAAAGCTCCTTGCGGGGCTCTGCGATAACGGGAGCCATAATTTCATCAAGAATATAGCAGCGAGCCTTGTAGGTCTTGTCAAGAGCTTCTCTGATGATAGCGGGTGTAAGACCGTGAACTTTAAGGTCCATCTGAATTGAGGTAATGCCCTTCTTCGTGCCGGCAACCTTGAAGTCCATGTCGCCGAAGAAGTCCTCAAGACCCTGGATATCAACCATGGTCATGAATCTGTCGCCCTCTGTGACAAGGCCGCAGGAAATGCCTGCAACGGGAGCCTTGATGGGAACGCCCGCAGCCATGAGCGAAAGGGTTGAGCCGCAGACCGAGCCCTGTGAAGTTGAACCGTTTGATGAAAGAACCTCGGAAACAACTCTGATGGTGTAGGGGAATTCCTCAACCGAGGGAAGAACGGGAACAAGCGAACGCTCGGCAAGAGCGCCGTGGCCGATTTCACGCCTGCCGGGGCCTCTGCTGGGCTTGGTTTCGCCGACTGAATATGAGGGGAAGTTATAATGATGCATATAACGCTTGGAATCTTCTTCGTCAAGGCCGTCAAGCATCTGAGCGTCGCTCATGGGGCCGAGGGTGGTGACCGAAAGAACCTGAGTCTGACCTCTGGTGAACATGCCCGAGCCGTGAACTCTGTCAAGCAGGTCGATTTCCGCATTCAGAGGACGGATTTCGTTGATTCCTCTGCCGTCAACACGCTTGCCGTCGTCAAGAAGCCAGCGGCGGACAACATATTTCTGAACCTTATAGAGACATTCCTCGATTTTAACCTCCATTTCGGGGTAAATCTCGTCGAATTTCTCGTGAACCTTTTCGTAGACGGGCTTCAGGCGCTCGTCACGGATTCTCTTGTCGTCGGTATCGAGAGCGGCACGGATGTCCTCAATGGCGAAATCCTTGATAGCCTCGTACATTTCGGGGTCGGGATCGTTTGAGGAGAAGTCAACCTTCTCCTTGCCGCATTCTGCCTTAATCTTATTGATGAATTCAACAATTTTCTGATTTTCTTTGTGAGCGAACATGATGCCGTCAAACATATCGTCGTTGGAAACTTCGTTTGCGCCCGCTTCAATCATGGCAACAAGGTCGCTTGTTGAAGCAACGGTAACATACATATCGCTCTTTGCTCTCTGCTCTGCGGTGGGGTTGATGACATATTCGCCGTCAACAAGGCCGACAACAACGCCTGAAATCGGGCCGTCCCAGGGAATCTCGGAAATTGAGATTGCGATTGAAACGCCGAGCATGGCGGTGATTTCGGGCTGGCAGTCGGGGTCAACCGACATAACGGTTGCAACAACGCCGACATCGTTTCTCATATCCTTGGGGAAAAGGGGTCTTATCGGTCTGTCGATAACACGGGAAGCGAGGGTTGCCTTTTCGCTTGCCTTGCCCTCACGGCGCTGGAATGAGCCGGGGATTCTGCCGACGGAATAGAGTTTCTCCTCATAGTCAACCGAAAGAGGGAAGAAATCAACGCCCTCTCTGGGCTTTGCCGCCATGGTTGCGGTGCACAGTACGTTGGTTTCGCCGTAGCGGACAAGGCAGGAGCCGCCCGCAAGCTGAGCCATCTTGCCGACTTCAACAACGAACGGTCTGCCGGCAATTTCGGTTTCATACTTCTTGAAAGCTTCAAAAAACATTACTTTATACCTCTCTGTAAATTTTTATTTCTACAGGCGGCACGGTTTAGCAATAAATCCAATTTCCGTTAAGCACGGGAACTCGATTCACTGCTAAAGCCGCAATCAGCCGCCTGAAAGATTCACAATCAAACATAACAAAGCAGGCGGGAGCGATTGCCCTGCCTGCTTTATTTCGCAAATTATTTACGGATACCGAGTCTTGAAATGATTGAACGGTAACGCTCAATGTCAACCTTCTGAAGGTAAGCAAGAAGGTTTCTTCTGTGACCGACCATCATAAGCAGGCCTCTGCGTGAATGGTGATCTTTCTTGTGAACTTTAAGATGCTCGGTGAGGTCGTTGATTCTCTTTGTGAGAACAGCGATCTGAACTTCGGGAGAACCTGTGTCGCCCTCATGGATTGCGTATTCCTGCATGATTGCAGTTTTTTCTGCCTGTGTCATTTGGTTTCACCTCATTAGAATATTTGCCTCAGCCCCCAGAAAACGGCAGGTGAATTACCCCGAAAAGGGTTTACTCCGCAGTCCGAGAAGCGGGCATGTGCAAAAAGGATTATATCATAAAGAATATTTGTTGTAAAGACTTTTTTTCAAATTTTTATTCCGTCTTTATTTTATGCCAAAAAAATGTTTTCGGCATAGAATGAAGAATGGGAGCATATGCTCCCGAAAAACAAGGCGGCTGCCGTCGAAGGTGGCAATTCTGTTGCCCGTGGGGAGCCGGGGACATCCGGCGGCCGCCATAATCATAGATGCGGCTGTTGAAAACAAGGGAACGGCAAAATTCCGCATTTTCCCGGAACGGTCTGCACGGAAAAATCCGTGCAGGCTGTTTTTTCAGTTCATAACCGTTGTCTGAGAGGTTTCGGCAGCGGTTTCGGGGGCGGTTTCGCCGCTGCCGACCTTGTTCAGAGCTTTGAGCGGGTCAACATTTTCGCCGTCAATCAGAATTTCAAGGTGAAGATGATCTTCGTCGCTTATTTCAACGGGGATATGACCGAGCGTGCCGATTTTATCGTATTTTTTGACCTCGCTGCCCTCGGGCAGGCAGCTTCCGCTTTTCATTCCGCAGTATTTTGCCGTCATTCCGTTGCCGTGGTCGATTTCAACAACCGTTCCCCAGAAGCTGTCGTCATAGACCTTTGTTACCGTTCCGTCAGCAACGGCGCAGACCTCGTTGCCTGCGCTGCCGCCGAAGTCAACGCCGTTATGAACCCGCCAGTCGCCCATGGTTTTTGACTTCACCATTTCCCCGTTGCTGTAGTCCTTGATTATATCGGTACCCATGGGCAGGGCGAAATTGCCCGAAAACGGCTTGTTGCTCTCGATTTTTTCGGTTGTCGTCAGCTCTCGTTCGTCCGCAATTCCGCTGATGCCGATGTTGGCTTCGTCAGTCAGAGGAACGGTAAAATATTCGTTCTGAGGGGCGGCGGTTATGCGGCGGAAGGTTTCTTCGGAGGTGTCCGTAACCGTTCTTTGCCTCAGACCGACAGCCGAGCCGACTGCGACCGCAATCAGGCAAACGGAAAGAGCAAGATAGATATTAGGATATTTTTTCAGCATTTTTTTCAACTTCAAAACCTCTTTCATTCGGCAGACATCGTTTGACCCTGCCTCAGATGTATTTTCGAGGTTATTTTTGGCTCTTGAAGCCGTCATTATTCTTTCGACGCCTTTAAAATGAAAATTTCGGCGGAGTTTTCGGAAAATTTACGGATTTTTTTGAAAATTTCTCTTGATACTTGCGTTAAATTCTGTAATAATAATAGGGTATAATTAAAAATATCTATGTAGGAGTGCATTACTTTGGATAATAACAAAAAACTTGCAGAGCTGCTTTTCCCCGGTGTGGACAAGACCCCCGAGGATTTTGAGGCTGTCTATCCCCCGAGAGAGCTTCCCGAGGGCGCAAGGGTAACAAGATTTGCTCCGTCGCCGACGGGTTATCTGCATATCGGCGGACTTTTCGGTGCGCTTGTTGATGTGCTGACCGCTCAGTCAACGGGCGGCGTCGCCTATCTTCGCATTGAAGATACCGACAAGAAAAGAGAGATTGAGGACGGCGTTTCTGCGATAATCAGCGGTTTTAACTATTTCGGAGTTAAATTTGACGAGGGCGTTACGGGCTTCGGAACGGAAAAGGGAGCTTACGGCCCCTACACTCAGAGCCACAGAGCGGAAATATATCATGCCGTTGCAAAAAGACTTGTTGAAAATGGGCTTGCATATCCCTGCTTCTGCACCTCGGACGAGCTGTCTCAGCTCCGTGACCGTCAGGAAAGCGAGGGCGCATTAATCAGAGGCTATTTCGGCAAGTGGGCAAAATGCCGAAATCTGAGCCTTGAAGAAATCGAAAAGAATCTTGCCGAGGGCAAGCCGTGGGTGCTTCGCCTGCGCTCCTCGGGAAGTGAAGATAAAAGAATCGTTTTTGATGATGTTATCAGAGGCAAAATCGAGATGCCCGAAAACATAATCGATGAGGTTTTGCTTAAATCGGACGGTATTCCGACCTATCATTTTGCTCACGCCTGCGACGACCACTTTATGAGAACGACCCATGTTATCAGAGCCGAGGAATGGATTTCTTCCGTTCCCAAGCATATTGAGCTGTTCAGAGCCTGCGGCTTCAAGCTCCCGAAATATGCTCACACTCCGCAGGTTCTCAAAATCGACGAGGAGACGGGCGACAAGCGCAAGCTTTCAAAGCGCAAAGACCCCGAAGCGGCGGTCAGCTATTATGATGAGAGCGGCTTCCCCAAGGAGAGCGTGCTCGAATATCTGCTCACGCTGATTAACTCAACCTTTGAAGATTGGCGCAGAGCAAATCCGAAAGAGGATATTTCAAAATTCCCGTTCAACCTTAAAAAGATGAGTTCGAGCGGCTGTCTTTTTGACCTTGTGAAGCTCAACGATGTCAGCAAAAATGTTATTTCGCTCATGAGCGCAAAGCAGGTTTACGATAATATCGCCGAATGGGCAAAGGTTTATGACCCCGAGTTTTATGAGATTTTCACCGCCGACCCCGCATTTTCGACCGAGGCGGTCAATATCGACAGAGAGAATCCCAAGCCCCGCAAGGATATTGCGAAGTGGAGCGAGGTCAAGGAGTATTTTTCATATCTCTATACTCCGCTTTACTCTCCCGATTATTCTCTGCCCGAAAATATTTCAAAAGCGGATGCCGCCGAGATTGCGAAAAAATACAGCGGCGTATTTTCGCTTGACGACGATAAGGACGAGTGGTTCGCAAAAATCAAGGAGATGTGCGAGCCTTTGGGCTTCACGCCGAATGTCAAGGAATACAAGAATAATCCCGACGGCTTCAAGGGTCATGTCGGCGATGTTTCAACCGTTATCAGAATTGCCCTGACCTCAAGGCGCAACACCCCCGACCTTTATTCAATCATGAAGCTCCTCGGAGCGGATGAAATAAAATCAAGGCTTGCTCAGGCAATTGAGAGCTGGAAATAAACCGAAAGGATGTATTTTTGATGGATGAGATAAACACAAGCTCAAATTTTATTTATGACTTTATTGACGAAGATCTTGCGAACGGAGTTAACACGAGAGTTCAGACCCGTTTCCCGCCCGAGCCGAACGGCTATCTTCATATCGGCCACGCAAAGGCTATCTGCATCGACTTCAGCACGGCTGAGAAATACGGCGGAGTGTGCAACCTGCGCCTTGACGACACCAACCCCTCAAAAGAGGATGTTGAATATGTTGACGCAATCAAAGAGGATATCGAGTGGCTCGGCTATAAGTGGAACAAGGTGCTCTATGCTTCAAGCTATTTTGATTTTATCTATGAATGTGCAATAAAGCTCATCAAAAAGGGCAAGGCTTATGTCTGCGACCTCTCTGCCGATGAAATCAGAGAATACAGAGGAACGCTCACCGAGCCGGGCAAAAACAGCCCCTACCGTGACCGTTCGGTTGAAGAAAATCTTGACCTTTTTGCAAGAATGACTGCGGGAGAATTTCCCGACGGTTCAAAGACCCTCAGAGCAAAAATCGACATGGCTTCGCCCAACATCAACATGCGTGACCCCGTAATCTACAGAATCGCTCATGTTCATCATCATCAGACGGGCGATAAGTGGTGCGTTTACCCCATGTATGACTTTGCGCATCCTCTTTCGGACGCAAAAGAGCAGGTAACCTATTCGCTCTGTTCGCTTGAATTTGAAAATCACAGACCTCTCTATGACTGGTTCATCAAGGAAATCGGCTTTGACGAGCCGCCCAGACAGATTGAGTTTGCCCGCCTTAACATCAACTACTGCGTAACGAGCAAGCGCAAATGCCTTGAAATGGTTGAAAAGGGCGTTGTTGACGGCTGGGATGACCCGAGAATGGTTACCCTCTGCGGCATGAGAAGAAGAGGCTATCCTGCGGCGGCGATTCGTGAATTTATCAACCGTATCGGCGTTTCAAAGGCTTACAGCGTTGTTGATTACGGCCTGCTTGAAGCCTGCGTCAGAGACAATCTCAACGCAAACGCTCCGAGAGCAATGGCTGTTCTTCGCCCGCTCAAGGTTATCATCGATAACTATCCCGAGGGTCAGAGCGAAGCCATCGAGGTTGAAATCAACCCCGACAAGCCCGAGCTCGGCACAAGAACCGTGCATTTTTCAAGGGAGATTTATGTTGAGCGTGAGGACTTCATGGTTGACCCGCCCAAGAAGTATTTCAGACTTTATCCCGGCAACGAGGTCAGGCTCAAGAGCGCTTATTTCGTAACCTGCACGGGCTGGGAGGCCGACGATGACGGCAATGTTACCTGCCTGCACTGCACCTATGACCCCGCAACCAAGGGCGGCGATTCGCCCGACGGCAGAAAGGTCAGAGGCACGCTCCATTGGGTCAGCGCTTCGGACTGCGCCGAGTGCGAAATCCGTCTTTATGACCGCCTTTTCAATGTTGAAAATCCTGCGGGCGACGAGGCGGGCGATTATCTTGACAATCTTAACCCGAATTCGCTTGAAATCCTGAACGGCTGTCTTGTTGAGGGCGGTCTGAAAGATGCAAAATGCGGAGACACCTTCCAGTTTATGAGACAGGGCTATTTCTGCGTTGACAAAACTTCAACCGACGGAAAGCTTGTCTTTAACCGCACCGTGGCGCTTAATTCTTCATGGAAATAATAAAACACGAAAGGGTTTTATAAATGAAATATGTTTACCGTATAATCGATGCGCTGCTTGCAGCGGCGGTTTTCACCAACCTGCTGTTCACGGATCTGATTTTCTTTCAGGCGTCAACAACTCTGTTTGACGCAGGGCTTCAGGAATCCGTCAACCTCAAAAAAATAATTGATATCCTCAGCGGCAACGATTCTCTTTCGGGCTTACTGCCCGAATCGGGTTCGTTCAAATGGCCTGCGGCTTTTTCTCCGATTAACGGTCGCCTTATTGCCTGCGGTGTCGCTATCGCACTTGCGCTCATTGCCGCTCTGTTTATTATTGTATGGTCGATTTGCAGCAACAGAAGAATTCCCGTTGTTGCCGCAAGCGGCTGCGGCATTATTTCAACAATCGTTATGATTTGCTGCTTTAACTCTGCCGCCTTTGAAATCACAAGCGGAAACATCAACATCATCAAAGCTTTTTCCGACGGTCTGATTGCCACGCTTGCAGGCGGAATAGTCAATGTTGACACGCTCACTCTCGGCGGCTTCCAGAACGGAATGCTGATTCTTTTCGGAGCTATTATTGTTTGGAATCTTTGCTTCTGGGTTGTTGAAATCGGCGACGAAGATGCAAAAAAAGAAAGAGAAGCCCGAAAAGCCCAAAAAGCAAAGAAATAATACGGAGAGTTAAATATGCAGGCTGTAACATTTGACAAGGTTAAGCTCGGCGGTTTTTGGAAGAACCGTTTTGAAATCAACAAGGCTGTCACCATTCCGACCGTTTATGACCGATTTTCCGATACGGGCAGATTTGAAGCCTTCAGATTTGAATGGAAAGAGGGTCAGCCGAAAAAACCGCATATATTCTGGGATTCGGATATTGCAAAATGGATTGAAGCGGTTGCCTATACGGTCAGCCTTTGCCCCGATAAGGAGCTTGAGGCGGTTGTTGACGGCGTTGTTGACCTTATCGAAAAAAATCAGGGAGACGACGGCTATTTCAACATATATTATACCGTCTGCGAGCCTGAGAATCGGTTCACCAACCGAATGCAGCATGAGCTTTACTGCGCAGGTCATCTGACCGAAGCGGCGGTTGCATATTATAAAGCAACGGGCAAGGATAAATTCCTGCGCCTTATGCAAAAGTATATAGATTATATCGAAAAAGTTTTCATTATTGAGGATTCGGCATCGTTCAGCACTCCGGGGCATGAGGAAATTGAGCTGGCTCTCGTCAAGCTCTATGACTGCACGGGCGAGAAAAAATATCTCGACATGAGCCGTCATTTTGTTGACACAAGAGGCACGAGCAAAAAGGATGAGGACAGCCCCTATTATATCAGCCATGCCTATGACCAATCGCATATGCCCGTTCGTGAGATGAAAGACGCAACGGGTCACAGCGTCAGAGCGGTTTATCTCTACTGTGCCATGGCGGATCTTGCGTTAAGGCTCGGCGATTCCTCCTTGCTTGACGCATGCAAAAGGCTGTTTAAGAGCATTGCCGAAAAGCAGATGTACATAACGGGTGGCATCGGCTCAACCGCTTACGGCGAGCGGTTCACCGAGGATTACGATTTGCCAAACGATTTGGCTTATTCCGAAACCTGCGCTTCAATCGGTCTTGCGCTGTTTGCCCGCAGAATGAGCCTGCTTGACCCCGATTCGGTCTATGCCGATATTGCCGAAACGGCAATTTATAACTGCGCTCTTGCGGGCGTTTCGCTCAGCGGCAGAGAATTTTTCTATGTCAATCCCCTTGAAATTAACCTTGAAAGACACAGGAAAAACAGGGAATACTATCAGCGCAGGGATAATCTTCTCACTCAGAGGGTCGAGGTCTTTGACTGCTCCTGCTGCCCGCCGAATATTGCAAGATTCGTTGCGTCAATCGGCGATTTTCTCTTTACCTATGATGACAACACGGTTTATGTTCATCATTATTTTGAATCCGAAGCCGTATTTGACGGCATAAAAATAGCTCAGAAAACCGAATATCCGAACAATGGCGAAATATCTCTCTCGTTTTCGGGCATGGGCGGCAGACGCCTTGCCCTGAGGATTCCCGGCTGGTGCAGGGAATTCAAGGTCAACGGCAAAAGCTTTGACGGCGAAACCGTCAAGGGCTACGCCATTGTTGAAGCGGGCGATTCGGGCGAAATTGATGTTTCTTTCAAAATGGAGTGCCGTCTCGTTGCGGCAAATCCCGCGGTTGAGGCGGATATCGGCAGAGTTGCTCTGTGCAGAGGACCTCTTGTCTACTGCGTTGAAAGAGTTGATAACCCCGTGGCACTTAACAATCTTCTTGTTTCTTCCGAGCTTAACGCTTCCGTTTCGTTCGATGAAAAAATGAACGCTTATACCGTTGAGGCTGACGGCTTTGAGGACGGCCCGTTTGACGCTCTCTACCGTGACTATAAGCCCGATTTTAAGCCCCGCAGAATAAAATTTATCCCGTATTTCGCTTTTGCCAACAGAGGCGAGAGCGATATGCTGGTCTGGATAAGGGTGAAATAATGTGAAAAAAATAATTCCGGCAGTTCTGTCCGTTTTGCTGTTGCTTTCGCTGTGTTCATGCGCCCCGCAGGCGGGAGAATTGGAGCAAAGCCCCGAAGCGATTGCGCAGAGCGAGATTATCGGAACGCTCGGCAGAACAATCAAGGACAGCCGCATTGTTGCCTACAGCGACGAAAACGATTATGTAAAATATATTGTCGTTTATTATGAAAACGGCAAAAAGACCGACGAGGTAACGCATTATTTCTATAACAACGATTTTGCCTTTGAGCGTGACAAGCCAAGCTTTGAGGGCGAAACCGAGCTTATTGTTGAAAGCGAAAAGCGTTATATCAGCTTTAAGAGCAATGAAGCCGTCGGCGGCAGCTACTCCGAGGATAAAAAAATAATCGAACAAAATTACAAAATAAAGTAACATTAAGGAACCGTGAGTTTTGAAAGCTTCACGGTTCCTTTTAAATTTCTTTTCGTTTATGAATATGCGGAAACATTTTGCTAAAAATAAATGCAACCGGGAGTATTTCCCGATCAGAAACGCTGTTTGCGTTAAAAAGGAGCATATTATAATGAAAAAGATATTAGCCGCCGTATCCGTCGCCGTTATCCTTATTTCGGCGCTTCTTGTCGGCTGTAACGGTTCCAACGCCGGCAAGGTTACCGACAACAGCAGCAACGGCAACCCCGTTATGACAACGGACTCGGTCATTCCCGAAATCAGCTCCGAGCTGAATCACGGAAGCTCGGTTCTGACTCCCGACGGCTCTGACCTGAATCCCGGAAGCTCAGCGGGCAACGGCAACTCGTCTGCTGTTTCTAACCATTCAACAACTGCATAAACCGAAAAAAGCGGCTGAGAACCAAGCTCAGCCGCTTTTGATTTTTTTATTTTGCTTTGGGAAGTGCGATTGTTGCCTTGAACAGGTCGCCGTCAATCTGAAGCCCGAGCATTCCGCCCTGAAGCTCGCAAAGGTCTTTCGCAATCGACAGACCCAATCCGCTGCCCTCGCCGGTTCGTGCGGCGTCACCTCTGACAAATCTCTGAGTCAGCTCATCGGGAGAAATATCAAGCGGACTTTTTGAAATGTTTTTGAAAACAAGCGATCCGAAATCCGTTCCCTCGGCAACATCAATATAAACTCTCGTTCCCTCAAGCGCATATTTTCTTATGTTGGAGAAAAGATTTTCAACAATGCGTGAGGTTTTCTGAGCGTCGGCGTTGACCATAACGAGGTTTTCGGGGAGCTTCAGCACAAGCTCAATTCCGTATTTTCGCAGCTCATCCTCATGCTCTCCGACTGCCTGAGTTGCAAATTCGCAGAGATTGAGCTTGACGGGGTGGATTTCAACCGCACCCGATGAAGCCTTTGAGGCTTCAACCAAATCTTCGATAAGCTTTTTCATTTTTGCCGCTTTTTCGTCGAGAACGGAAATATATTTCTGAGCCGTTTCGTCCTCAACATTGCATTTTTTCAGTAGGTCAACATAGTTGACAATTGAGGTCAGCGGAGTTTTGAGGTCGTGGGAGACATTCGTTATCAGCTCCGCTTTCATTCGCTGATCCTTGGTGGCGTTGTCAACCGCTTTTTGCAGGCCGTCGCTCATTGAAAGGATATCCGCCGAGAAGCGGCGCAGGAATCCGGGCATGAAATCGGTGTTGATTCTGCGGTTCATGTCGCCTTTTCTGATATCCGAGGTTGCCGCCATGATTTTGTCAAGCGAAACGATGAGCACGATGCAGAATATCAGAACCGCAAGGTTAACGGCGATCATAAACAGAGTCAGGAACACTCCGCTGCCGTAATTGATGTTATCACCTGCAATCAGAAGCATAATTCCGTTGATAATCAGGAACGAAGTAACCGAAATCGAAGCGATAACCCTGAATTTCTTGCGGCGACCGTCGGAATAGTCGCAGGCAAAAAGCTGTTTTGCCTTTTTCCAGAGCCAGCGGAACGGGCGGAAAATCCAATAGCAAAGAGTGTATCTGAAAAAGGTTTTGTTGCGGATGTTTCTTGCCATGCTCATGTTGAGCCCCGTCCAGATGATGAAGAAGAGTGCAACGCACAGAGCGGTGCAAACGGTTGAGGTTTTAGCCGCCGCCGAGAACAGGAACGACATGAAACCGTCGTCATATGCCGAGGAGCCCACGCTGTAGATAAGGCTTGCGGGAGCAAATTCCCAGACAACGAAGCAGGTTGCAACCGCACCGATGCAGAACATAAGAGTCAGCCCGACCGCCCAATTGAGTACAAGAGGAATTTTGTCAAAGAAATTGATTTTGATTCCGTCTGCGGTTTTGCCTGCGGCAAATAGAAGATAAATGCAGGCGGCGCAGGCGATAAGGAAGAATACCGCAAACAGCGCAAGGCATTTTGCGGGTGAGGCAATTTTGCCCCGATTGAAGCTGTCATACGCAGTTTTTGAAAGATTGAATAATCCGCTTGTGTTATCGACGGAATGAAGTCCGAAGAATGCGCCCTTGATTTCGTCCTCACTAAAGCCGAATTTTTGCAGACCCGACTGATCGGTGTATTTGAAAAGAGAATCGTGAAGCTTTGAATAAACACTTGCCTTATTTGAGGGCACGGGTTTGCCGACAAGGAGCTTATATTCTCCGTTCATATAGCCCTCGGCAAAGGTTTCGCTGCCAAGCTTCTTTATAATTTGCTCCTCTGTGTCCTCTGCGGTGATTCCGCAGTTTGTAACAACCTCGCCCGAGCCGAAGAATACGGCAAAGCTCAGCTCATTGGTGGAAGCAAGATTCTTGGCAATAACATTATCCCATGTATTATAATTAGCGTTGATTTCCGATTCTTTTGAATTGTTTATCTGTTCAACCGTGTTATCGAGCGAAGTCTCGCCGTAGCAGAAATGCTCATATGAGGAAGCAGTGTCAACGCAGTTAAGAGCTTTGCTTATCTGCCTGATATAAGCGGGAACTGCGCCGTCCATTTCAACAACCAGGGTTGTGTCCTGCGCCGTTTCGCCGCCGATAATCCGGGTGACGGGTTCTGACACGGCAACGGCAGTCGCCGGTTCATCTTCGGAAGCATCCGCATCGGAATCTCCGTAATAATCAACATAGTCATAACTGTTAAATTCGTTATATGAAATTATCGTTCCGTCGTGAGAGAAATAATAGGTTTTTCCGTTGTATTCAAGGCTGTATCTGTATCTGTTTTCGCCGTCGATGCTGACCGCTATTCCCGAGCCGTCAAGCAGAGAATAAGCCTCGGTGACTTTGTCGATAAGCTTTTGATAGCGTTCGGTTATTTCCTTGCCTGTGGGTGTGTTCAGATAGTCGCTGCGGGTGTTGACATTGAGGTATTCAGCGCCGCATATGATATGAATTTCGCTTTCGCTCATCAGACCTCTGAACGCCGTTGTCTGAGTGTAGTCCGTTTCGGGCGAATAGCTGTTATACATTGCAACGCCCTTGACAAAACGGCTTGCAAAACAGCCCGATGCAAAGAACATAACCGCCGCAATAATAAGTGCGGCAAGCTTCGTTCCTCTGCCGTATTTAATATTTTTCGATTTTGTAGCCAATTCCCCATACCACCTTTAAGTATTTTGGATCCTTAGGATTGATTTCGATTTTCTCACGGATTCGGCGAACGTGCACCGTGACCGTCTTTTCGGCGTAGCAGGCAGGCTCGTTCCAGACAGCCTCGTAAATCTGCCCCGTTGAGAGCACTCTGCCGAGATTTTCCATCAGCACGCTGATTATGCCGTATTCGGTCGCCGTGAGCTTAATCGGCTCGCCGTCAAGAGTCAGTTCCTTTGCGAGCGTATCAAGAGAAAGCCCCCCCGTTGTGATAACGCCCTCTTTCTTTTCCATTGAGCCGAGCGAGGTGAAGCGCCTTATCTGCGATTTGACTCTTGCCATAAGCTCCAGAGGATTGAAAGGCTTTGTCACATAGTCGTCCGCCCCGAAAGAAAGCCCCGTTATTTTGTCGGTATCCTCACTCTTGGCAGAGAGCAGAATGATAGGTATGTTATGCTTTTCACGCATTTTGAGCGTTGCCTGCAAGCCATCCAGACCCGGCATCATTATGTCGAGAATAACGCAGTGCACCTCGTTATCCCTGACCTGTTCAAGCGCCGCTCTGCCGTTATCCGCCCGAAGAACATTGTAGCCCTCAAGCTTCAGATAAATTTCGAGCGAATCGAGAATGGCGATGTCGTCGTCGCAAACAAGAACGGTATACATATCTTCACCTCATCAATCTTTCCCTTGGAACAGTTTTATTCTAAAATGGTATAGTTACAAATGTGGAACGAAAAAAGTTACAATTTTATTAAGGTTTCAGGATTCCTTTTTCAATCGATGTGTTGATTATGCCCTCAACGATGTGCCAAAGCCCGGGGGCGGCGGTGCGGATGATATCCATGCGCCTGTAAATCTGCGGAGCGTGAACATCGCCCTCTTTCCAGGTGTGCCCGTCGGTCATGTAGTTGAGAATGAGCGGCTGAAGCCTGTCCATTGCGTTGGCAAAGCGGCTTTCGGGGGTCTCCATAGCCTCAAATTCATCCCAGAGGGAGCGGATATAATCGCCCTGACCGCCCTCAAGACTGCCGAAAAGCTTTTCAGCCGCCTTGGTTTCTCTCTCAAGCTTGCCCTCGTTGCCCTTTTCGTCATATGCAAAGGTGTCGCCCGCATAGACCTCAACAAGGTCATGAACAAGCGCAATTTTCAGCACCCTTTCAATATCAACCTTTTCGGCGGCATATTCTTCAAGAATCAGCGCCATCATTGCAAGATGCCATGAGTGCTCGGCGTCGTTCTCACGCCGTGAACCGCCGATTATAACATTTCGGCGGAGAATTTTTTTCATTTCGTCAATGACCGTCAGAAATTTTATCTGTTTTTGCAGTTTTTCACTCTCAATAAAATCAAAATTATCCATCTGAACACCTCATTTAAAGATTGAATCAATTATATCACATTTCTCTGCGGGCTTCAAGGCAAACGCCGGTTGAAAAGCGAACAAAGCTGTGATAAAATATTTCCGGAGGTTCGGGACTATGATTGAAAGCGAAAAAAATATCGGTCAGCCCACGGTTGAGCTGACCAATATGGTTATGGTAGAAGATAAAAAGAGCGGAAAGGTTTTGGTTCAGGAGAGAGTCAAAAGCTGGCGAGGCGTTTCGTTCCCCGGCGGGCATGTTGAGCCGGGCGAAAGCTTTGTTGATTCGGCGGTTCGAGAGGTCAGAGAAGAAACAGGGCTTGATATCCGCAGTCTCCGCCTTTGCGGCACGGTTCATTGGGCGCACAGGAAAAATCACAACAGATATATTGTTTTTCTCTATAAAACGAGCGATTATTCGGGCAGTCTCATTGATTCAACCGACGAGGGCAGGGTCTTTTGGGTAAAGCCCGAGGAGCTTGAAAGCCTTAATCTTTCGCCGAATTTTGAAAAATATGTTCCGATGTTCCTCAGCGATGAACACAGCGAGGCTTACGGAATGTGGAGCGAGGACGGCGAGGATGTTATTATATATAAATGAAAACGCCGCCACGGAGCATAATCAAACCTTTTTAAAACACCAGCTGCACCAACAGCATATAGCAAACCGTTCCCGAAATAACGCTCAGAAGCGTGTTTCGTTTCCAAACATAGAGAATTCCGACAACTGCACAGGCAATAAGCTCGGGCAAAAAACCCGAGGGTGTCGCAAAGCTGATATCTTTCAGGCAGTAAACGACAAGCATTCCCATAATTGCATAGGGCAATACTCTGCCGAGCTTTTCAATGAGCTTCGGCGTTTTTCTGTTTCCGCCCCAAATAATAAACGGCAGAAAGCGGAGCGCCGCAGTAACCAAAGCGATAACGGCAATCGAGAGCCAAACCTGTTTTTCATTCATCTTTATTACAATTCCTTTCAGAATATAAGCAGAGCAGGAGCGCAATGACGAGCATTGTCGGAATCAGAAAATTTTCGCTTCCGAATATGACAAGGCATACAGCCGAAACGGCAACTCCGATAACGGCGGGCAGATGCTTTTTGCTTGTCAGCCATTGTTCGAGAAATACGGTCAGAAAAAGCGCCGTCAGCGCAAAATCAATGCCCTCGCTGTTGAATTTGACTATCATCCCCGCCGCAGCGCCGAGAACCGAGCCTGCGACCCAATAAAACTGGTTGAGGAGCGACACCGACAAATAAAAATCGCCTCTGCTTTCGGGCGGAATGCCCGGAGCGTCGCCGCAAACCAAAGAATATGTTTCGTCCGTCAACGCAAATATAAGATACGGCTTTCTTTTGCCCGTTCCCTTGTATTTTTCGAGCATGGAAATTCCGTAAAAAAGGTGCCTTGCATTGACCATGAGCGTTGTGAGCGCAACGGTGAGCAGGGATGCGCCGCCCGTGAACAATCCGATGGCGACATACTGCATTGAACCGGCATAAATGAAAAGGCTCATGGCAAGCGCAAATATAATGCCGTAGCCGTTTGAGTTGAGTATAATTCCGAAGCCGAAACCGAGCACGAGATAGCCCGTCATCACGGGAATCGTCGCCTTGAATGCGGGCTTGATTATTCTCTTAAACTTTTCACTTGACTTCAAAAGGAGCTTCCCTCCGATATGTTTTTTCGGATATTTTATCATTTTATGTTAATAATTGCAATAGTGCGGCGGAACAGCAGAAATCATCGGCAACACGGTAGGGGCGACCTGCGGTCGCCCGCCTGAAATCACCCGAAAAAGCACAAAGTCCTCGTAGGGAACGCTGTCCTCAGCGTTCCGTTAAAACAGCAGAAATTATCAGAAAAACCGTAGGGGACGGGTCGCCCGTCCCGAAAAATGATGAAATGATGTGTGCCTGCGGCACATGAAGGTAGGGGCGACCTGCATGGTCGCCCGATAGAAATTGATTAATTTAGTGAATAGTGAAGAGGTAAAAGGTGAAAGTTGTATAGTAAAAGTGGACACAAAGGAAAGTGAATGGTAAA
>JBJEQD010000103.1:0-6825 GCA_051881575.1 Acutalibacteraceae bacterium
CCGAGACTCGCTTTTACACGAATCTCGGATTTTTTCAGGGTTTTTTTACAGCACCAATTATTATATTATGGTTTATCTGTTGAGCTTTGACCGAAATCAGTAGCTCTCCGATTATTTCATTTCAGCAATTGCTGCCTGTGCTGCTGCAAGGCGTGCAATGGGAACACGGAACGGTGAGCAGGAAACATAGTCAAGGCCGATCTTGTGGCAGAACTCAACCGATGAGGGATCGCCGCCGTGCTCGCCGCAGATACCGCAGTGAAGCTTGGGATTAACGGGCTTGCCGAGAGAAATAGCCATTTCCATAAGCTTGCCAACGCCGGTCTGATCAAGCTTTGCGAAGGGATCGCTCTCAAAGATCTTGCTGTCATAGTAAGCGCCGAGGAACTTACCTGCATCGTCACGGCTGAAGCCGAAGGTCATCTGAGTGAGGTCGTTTGTGCCGAAGCAGAAGAAGTCGGCTTCCTTAGCGATTTCGTCAGCTGTAAGAGCAGCTCTGGGAATCTCGATCATTGTGCCTACTTCGTATTCAAGGTCAACGCCTGCAGCTGCGATTTCAGCGTCAGCTGTTGCAACTACTACTGCCTTAACATTCTTAAGCTCTTTGACTTCGCAAACAAGCGGAATCATGATTTCGGGCTTAACATTCCAGTCGGGATGATTCTTCTTAACATTGATAGCGGCACGGATAACTGCCTTTGTCTGCATTGCAGCGATTTCGGGATAAGTAACTGCAAGACGGCATCCTCTGTGACCCATCATGGGGTTGAACTCGTGGAGTGAAGAGATGATATTCTTGATAGTCTCAACGCTCTTGCCCTGAGCCTTTGCGAGAGCCTCAATGTCAGCTTCCTCGGTGGGAACGAACTCATGGAGAGGCGGATCAAGGAATCTGATGGTAACGGGGCAGCCTTCAAGTGCTTCATAGAGAGCCTCAAAGTCACCCTGCTGATAGGGAAGAATCTTTGCAAGAGCAGCTTCTCTTTCTTCAACTGTATCAGAGCAGATCATTTCACGGAATGCTGCGATTCTGTCAGCCTCGAAGAACATATGCTCTGTACGGCAAAGGCCGATGCCTTCTGCGCCAAGCTCACGAGCCTTCTTAGCGTCAGCGGGAGTATCAGCGTTTGTGCGAACCTTGAGCTTTCTGTATTTGTCAGCCCAAGCCATGATTCTGCCGAATTCGCCTGCGATTGAAGCGTCAACCGTGGGGATGATGCCGTCGTAGATGTTACCGGTTGAACCGTCGATTGAAATATAGTCACCTTCAACGAAGGTCTTGCCTGCAAGTGTGAACTTCTTATTTTCTTCGTCCATAGCGATGTCGCCGCAGCCTGATACGCAGCATGTACCCATACCACGGGCAACAACGGCAGCGTGAGAGGTCATACCGCCACGAACCGTAAGGATACCCTGTGAAGCCTTCATGCCTGTGATATCTTCAGGTGAAGTCTCAAGACGAACAAGAACAACCTTCTCGCCCTTAGCGTTCCAGTTTTCAGCATCTTCTGCGGTGAATACGATCTTACCGCAAGCAGCGCCGGGTGAAGCGCCGAGGCCCTTACCGATGGGAGTAGCAGCCTTGAGTGCCTTAGCATCGAACTGAGGATGAAGGAGAGTGTCAAGGTTTCTGGGGTCGATCATGGCAACAGCTTCTGCCTCTGTCTTGTGGCCTTCGTCAACGAGGTCGCAAGCGATCTTAAGAGCAGCCTGAGCTGTTCTCTTGCCGTTACGGCACTGAAGCATGTAAAGCTTCTTGTTTTCAACGGTGAATTCCATATCCTGCATATCGTGATAGTGATTCTCAAGGATGTCACAAACCTTGATGAACTCTGCATATGCTTCGGGGAACTCTTTTTCCATCTGAGCGATGGGCATCGGAGTACGAACGCCGGCAACAACATCTTCGCCCTGTGCATTGATAAGGAACTCGCCCATAAGCTTGTTTTCGCCTGTAGCGGGGTCTCTTGTGAATGCAACGCCGGTGCCTGAATTGTTGTTAAGGTTACCGAATACCATGGGCATTACGTTAACTGCGGTACCCCATGAATAGGGGATATCGTTGTCACGACGGTAAACGTTTGCTCTGGGGTTGTCCCATGAACGGAAAACAGCCTCGATAGCAAGCTTGAGCTGCTGAACGGGGTCTGAGGGGAAATCTTCACCAAGCTGATTCTTGTATTCTGCCTTGAACTGCTCTGCAAGCTCTTTAAGGTCAGCAGCGGTAAGCTCGATGTCGAATTTAACACCCTTTGCTTCCTTCATAGCGTCGATAAGCTGCTCGAAATACTTCTTGCCAACTTCCATAACTACGTCGGAGAACATCTGGATGAATCTTCTGTATGAGTCATAAACGAATCTCTCGAATGCGGGGTCATCGTTGCCTGCGATCATTGCAGCAACAACTTCGTCGTTAAGACCAAGGTTAAGGATGGTGTCCATCATGCCGGGCATTGATGCACGGGCACCTGAACGAACTGAAACGAGAAGGGGATTCTTGAGATCGCCGAACTTCTTGCCGTTCTTCTCTTCCATCTTTCTGACGCCTTCCATAGCCTGAGCCATGATTTCGTCATTAATCTTTCTGCCGTCTTCATAATACTGAGTGCATGCTTCTGTTGTGATTGTGAAACCATAAGGAACGGGAAGACCGATTTCGGTCATCTCAGCGAGGTTTGCACCCTTACCGCCGAGAAGGTTACGCATGGACATGTTGCCTTCGTCAAACATGTATACCCATTTGTTTGCCATTGTATTTACCTCCATAAAATTTTTTACTTTCCAAAAGCCGAAATTTGTGAAAATAGGCCGTCTATTATTATAACAAATGTTTTTACAAATTTCCATACAATTTTTTAAAAATATAACTGAATTTTACAGCTTCTTTTTAGTAACTATTTACATATTTCGCTTTTGAAAAGACAAATACAAAGCGAAGCTTGAAATAATTGCAGGTTGAGTATATAATAGAATTCAGCTTTTGAAAGGGGATAAAACGATGAACAGAATCACGAGCTTTACGGTCGATCACGACCTGCTGACCGAGGGCATTTATGTTTCACGCATAGACGGCGACATAACCACCTATGACATGAGAACGAGAGTGCCGAATTCGGGAGATTATATGGACACAACCACGGCTCACACGGTTGAGCATATGTTCGCAACCTTTGTCCGCAATTCCGAGATTTCAGACGATGTTATTTACTTCGGACCGATGGGATGCAGAACGGGATTTTATCTGCTTGTCCGCAACGCCGACAATCAAAAGGTGCTTGAAATAACAAAGAGGATTCTTGCCGATATCATCGCCTATGACGGAGAGGTTTTCGGAGCGTCAAGAAAGGAATGCGGAAACTACCGTGACCTTGACCTTGAAAAGGCAAAATCGGAGTGCAGAAGATATTTGAAAGCCCTTGAAAAAGAGCAGAGTTTTGAATATAAAAAATAAAATGTTTTGTTGCTACGCAAAGGCTGATTGCCTTTTTAGCCTTCCTCTTGAGGAAGGTGGCACGGCGTAAGCCGTGACGGAAGGAGTAAAAAGGAAAATATGACGATTATAATTGCTCCGCAAAAGCTGATTAACTCCCTCAGAGCTATGGCTCAGCTTTCTCGGCTCCAGCCTCGGTCGGTGCTTCTGAGCATACGCTCAGAGGTTGCCCGTCCCGAAAAATGAAGGCAACAGCTTTAATTTTTTGAATGAAAAGTGAAGATGTAAGAGGTAATAGGGAATAGGTTCAAGGTAGGGCGGGGGCTTGCTCCCGCCGTTTTTTCATTTTTAATGAAGAATGAAGTGTGCCTTCGGCACATGAAGTTTTTGCATTCGCAAAAATGAAGTTTGCTTCGCAAATTAAGGATAGGCTCCGCCTATGACCGATTGTAATTGCTCCGCAAAAGCTGAAAAATAACGGCGTTCCCTACGGGAAAATGTGCTGATATCAGGTGTTTTCAAGCGGGCGAACACGGTTTGTCCCTAACGGGCTGCCGATGGTTTTCATTGACTTTCGTAACTACATATCAACAAAAAATCCAAAACGGCCTGTATCAACGTGTGATTGATACAAGCCGTTTTCAAATCATATTGATATTATACCGTTGCGGTTTCCTTTTCTTCCGCTTTTTCAAAGGATTCCATTTTGAATTTTCCCTTATGGCGGTAGGGATAAATCTTCAGGAATATGTAGGAAGCGATTGCGCCGAGGGTGTTGAGAACGATATCCGACATGGTGTCCATGAGCGGCCAGCGTTCGGGAACTATCGGGGGAATCAGCGTTTTAATCTTCGGCGTTCCCTCTGCGAGGGCGAGCGACCAATGCTGAGCGTCGCCGGGGTAACCGCCTATCATGCCTGCGACCTGATCAAATGTGAATTCAAACAGCTCCCAGCCCGTTGCGGCGAGGAATGAAAAGCCGACCGATGCGAGAAGAATCAGCGACATCGGGGCGGTTGCCTTGCTTCTTTTGAGGATGGCACAGGCGAGTTCGTAGCCGAAGAAAACGCAGGCGGCTCCGCCGACAAAGTGCAGAATAACATCCCACCATCTTGAATCATAATAGAGATTGAGGAATTTTCCGCCGAATGAGCCTGCCCAGATGCCGACCATCAGAAAGGTCTGAACCGATGAGGGCACATAGCGGAGGATGCTTTTCTTCGGGAACATCATAAAAATTTCCCAGACAAAGGTGCAGAGGAAGTTTGCGCCGACCTGCAAGGGGTCGGTGATATCAAAAGCCTCACCCTCGGGAGGGAAAAAGCCCTTGATAAAGGCGAAGATAAGCGAGGCTCTGATTATCCACCAAACGACAAACTGCCATTTCGGGCAGCCGTCGGAGAGCCTTTTGAGATATTCTTTCATGTTTTGTTTCTCCGTTCTTCTGTGTTTTATATACAATTCCGTTCACTATTGTAAACGCAGAAACAGTATATCAACAATAAATCCAAAAGTCAATAAAAGTTAAATTTTGTAAGAAAATCTTTACTTTTTAAACGGTGTTATGCTATTATGAAAGCCATGAAGGGAGAGATTCATTTGACCGAAAGACTTTATTACAAGGATCAATATATAAAAGAATTTTCCGCAAAGGTATTATCCTGCCGTGAGGGCGAAAGAGGGGCGGAGGTTGTGCTTGACAGAACCGCATTTTTCCCCGAGGGCGGAGGTCAGCCGGGCGATACGGGCTTTATCGGCTCGGCTCGGGTCATTGACACGGTTGAAAAAGACGGCGAGGTTATCCATATTTGCTCCGAGGCGGTTCGGGAGGGCGATACGGTCGAGTGCAGGCTCGATTTTGACAAGAGATTTACCAACATGCAGCAGCATTCGGGCGAGCATATTTTTTCGGGCTTTGTTCATTCGGTCTGCGGCTATGAAAATGTCGGCTTCCACATGGGCGAGCACAGCGTAACGGTCGATTTTAACGGCGTTATAACCCAAGAGGAGCTTTGCCGCATCGAAAAGCTTGCAAATGAAGCGGTTTATAAAAATATACCGATTGAAGCGCTTTATCCGAGCCGTGATGAGCTTTGTAATTTCTCATACAGAAGCAAAAAAGAGATAGAGGGTCAGGTCAGGCTCACCCGCATTGAGGGCGTTGACCTTTGCGCCTGCTGCGGAACACATGTTGCTCTGACGGGCGAGGTCGGAATCATCAAGGCGGTTTCGATGATGAATTATAAATCGGGAGTGCGAATAACTCTGCAAATCGGCAGAAAAGCGCTTGACGATTACCGAGAAAAGAACAAAAGCGTCAGCGAGATATCGAATTTGCTTTGCGCCAAGACCGACGAGGTCGTTCCGGCGGTTGAAAGACTTCAGTCTCAGCTTCACGAGGCGAAATTTGCTTATTCTTCGCTGAAAAAGGAGTTGTTTTCGCTCAAAGCGGAAAAGGCGAGCGGCGAAAAATACTGCGCCTTTGACGATTTGGGTTCGGCGGATGACGCAAGAATTTTTTGCGACATGCTTGCCGAAAAGGTCGGCGTTGCGGCGGTATTTTCGGGCAGCGACGAAAACGGCTATAAATATGCCGTTGCAAGCAGAACGGCGGATGTCCGCCCGATAGGAAAGGAGCTTAACGCCGCCTGCTCGGGCAGAGGGGGCGGAAAGCCCGACATGGTTCAAGGCTCGGTTTCCGCAAAGAGAAGCGAGATTGAAAAGTTCTGGTCTGAGCTTGATGTCTGCAACATCTGATTTTGGATAAGTCGGTATTGACAATTTTGATGTTTTATTATAAAATAGAATTATAAAAGTCGGATTTTGCGGAGGTATGTTGAAATGAATAAGGAACAGCTATACGCAGCACAAACAGCAATGATTGATTGGTTATCTGACCCTCATGAATTAGGAAAAAAGCCGTTCAAAATTGAATGTGCAGATGAATTTGACTTTAATGATATGCATTATTATATTTTCAAATTCAAAGCGGGGCTTCTTGGCAAATGGCTTGTTGGCGTTTGCGGTGGCTTTGAAGATGATGATTTAGAACCATGCGGACATATTTTCAGCGATATGCAAGAATATAATGAAGCAACCGCTAAAAATGAATGTATTGAAATGGTTGAAAGAATCATGTCATACTGGAAAGAACAAGCCGCCAAATATGATAACCTATAATACAGAATTCCAATTAAGTGATAAGTTAACGGATAAATCAACGCAACAAAAAATATGCAATCATCAGTAGGGAACGCTGTCCTCAGCGTTCCCGGGAAACAGCAGAAATAATCGGCAACACGGTAGGGGCGAACTGCGTTCGCCCGCTTGAAAACGCACGAATTCACGATAAATCCGTAGGGTTCGGCGTCCCCGACGAACCAATTCGCCGCAGG
>JBJEQD010000104.1:0-6597 GCA_051881575.1 Acutalibacteraceae bacterium
TTTAACGCAGACGGGGCGGAAATAAGCCCCTCAAAACCATATTTATTGCTGTTAATAAAACTATAAGATAAAAAAACAGGGTCGGTTTTTGAAAAGCCGACCCTGAATGTTACCGTTTATTGACTCAGAAAATGAATCCTGCTATCACGCCTGCCGCAACCAATACGAAAGTTATGCAGTATTTTTCAAGATATGCGCCCGCATAGGCGATAACAGTCGGGATAAACGCAAGAATTCTGCCGACAATGTTTCCTTTTTTCTGCCGATAGAGCAAATCATAAAGATTCATTGCATCCTCAACAAGCGGGAATGAACTGCACAGAAGCGATGCGCCGACATACACCATCAGAGCGTATAGAATGAACAGCGCAGCGGAATCCCAAACGGTGATGCCCATATATTTGAGATTCATGAAGCCTGCAAGAAGAATGAAAAGCCCGGAGTTGAAATTCATAAAGCCGGGACCCGTTGAAATAAGATAGGCGGCAAAGCCTTTCTTGGGCAGAGCGTGCTCAACATGGCCGCACGCTTCGTCTATTCTGAGATAGCCGGGAACTTCAACGGGCAAGCCGAGAAGCTTGCAGGTGAACTGCTCCCAGAAGCCTCTGATGTATGCTCCGGGGAAAGTTAAAATTTTTGAAGCGATATATAAGCCCGTCATGCCAAATCATACGCTCCTTCCGAAAGAATTTCTTCAACGGTCTTTTCGCCGTTGACAATTGCGTTAACCTCGTCGGAAAGCTCCTCTGCGGTGAACGACTCAAGAATATCATCCACATAGCCTGCGTTTTCGCTCGCCTGCTGACCCATTGTTTTGTTGAGATAAGCGCAGAGATAGAGGGTGTTAATAAGTGCAGGGTCGTTATATGCGGTTGAGTCGCCGTAATAATAATAGAGCATATAGGCGTTCTGGTCTGCGGAGTATGCCTGCTCGTATGCGTTGTCATAATCGCCTTTGAGCAGATAAATCAGCGCAAGCTGACGGTGAAGCTCGGGCACGGAATCGTACTTTTCAAGCCCCTCAAGGCAGACGCTCTCAGCCTTTTCAAGCTCGCCCTTGATGCGGAAATAAGCCGTTTCAAGAGTGAACGCCGTGTCGTAATCCTCGTTATTATCCATGAACTCGCTGAGCAGGCTGTCCGCCTTAGCGGAATCGTTCTGAGCGAATGCGATTGCCATTCTCATCTCATAGGCGCTGAGAAGCGTTTTGTTGTTCTCTATTACGCCGTCAAGGATTTCTGCGGCTTCATCAAGCCTGCCCGCATTAAAGAGCGCAGAAGAATAGTCGGCGCTGTAAAGCCAGGAATAATCCTTCTTCTCCGCTTCGTCGTCTTTTTTGACCGCTTCAAGAAGCTCAATCTGAGTTTCAAGGTCTTCGTTCAAATAAGCGGCGGCATTGAATTTATAATAGTCAATGAAAATATCCTTGATGTTTTCCTGACCCTTTACGGCTTCAAACGCCTTTAGGGTTTCTTCGGTGTTTGTTTTGCCGTCAAGCATATCGTTGATGGGTTCGGAAAGCGCCTCATAGGACGCCTGAAATTCGTTGATAAAATCGGCATATTTCTTGAGCGGACGGATTTTTTCCATCTCTTCAAGGCTGAAATATGACTGTGCAACCGAATATGCTTCAAGCGGAGAGGTGCATTCAGCGGCGCATTCAATGATTTTAGCTTTTACACCCGTGCCTGCCTGAACGAACGGAGTCGGACTTCCGAAAGACGAGGTTATTTCGTCAACGACGGAGCTGACCTGGCTGTATTCGGTGAAAGCGGTGTACCAGCATTTCTGCCTTGCGTAATAATCGCCTTTTGCAGACTGAAGCGCAGGCGCACAGTTGAGAGCGGCTGAAATAAACGCAAAGGCGCCGACAATAATTACTGCAATTCCCGCAATCCAGCCGATAAACGGTATTTTTCTTTTAAGCATGGCGGCTTCGCATTCGGGGCAGTAATCGCTGTCCTCAGCTTTTTTGCTTTCTCCGCAAATCGTGCAAAGCTCGCTTTCGTCAATTTCTTCAGGTTCGGGGGATTCCTCGGTTTCCTCCGCTTCTGCGCTCTCGGTTTCAGAAACAGCCTCCGTGCTTTCCGACTCCTCTGCCGCAGGTTCGGATTCGGGAACGGGTTCTGCCTGTGTTTCGGGGCTTTCTGCGGATTCTGCCGTGCTTTCGCCGACGGTGATTTCCTGCTGCTCTGCGGCAGCCTCTTCCTCCTCGGGAACGCCGTTAATAGGTTCTTTATCCAAAGCTCCATGCCTCCTTGTTTTTGTGCTATAATTCATTCTATCACTAATTATTCAACAGTTCAAACATTTTTTGAATAATTTACACACTTTTTATATTTTATTATCTTCGCCGGCTGCTCTTACGGGTGGGGAAGCCCCTTTCTGTAAGCCGCCATAATATCCTTGAACACTTCTGCGTTTGAGGGCGGAGTCCAGGTTATTGCGTTTGCGCCGGCGTTTATTGTTGCGGTTATGCTTTCGCCCGTTTGACCTCCGGTTGCAATAACAGGGAAATCGGGGTGTTTATCCTTGATTTTTGCAACAATTTCGGGCGTTTTTGCCGCCGCAGAAACATTGAATATATCTGCTCCGCTTGCAATTCGGGCTTCAATATCATCATGCTCCGAAACGACCGTCACAACAACGGGAATATCAATCGATTTTTTCAGCTCCGTGATAATCTCGTTTTTTGTCGGAGCATTTACGACAACGCCCAATGCGCCCTGATATTCGGCGTGGAGCGCAAGGTTAACGACTCTCGGCCCCTGCGTTAAGCCGCCGCCGACCCCGACAAAAACGGGAACATCCGCCGCAGTCATAACCGCCTGAGTTATTATTGGCTGAGGAGTGAACGGATAAACGGCGATAACGGCATCGGCGTTGGTGTTGCGGATAATTCCCGCATCGGTTGAAAAAAGCAGGGATTTGATTCGCCTGCCAAGAATTTTTATGCCCGTGCAGGCATAAATTTCTTGGGGAACGGTCAGCATGAAGTCTCTGAGATAGCCTTTGACCTCGGGCATGTTCTGGTCTTTCATTTTCATTTTCCTTTCCCGCCGCTGAAAAAACACTATACATAATATGCGGCTTGTGCTATAATAAACATATAAATACATTCTTATTATAGCGTAAAAAAAGCGCATTTTTATGAGAATTCAGAATTAAAAGCCTGTCAAAGGCTTTAATTACCATATTTTACAAATAATTAATATTTTTATCGGAGGTATAAGTATGAAAGAAATCAACATCAGAGAGCTTGAAAAAAGCCCCGTGGAGCTTATTGCGGACGGCTGGGGTCTTGTTACGGCGGGAAATGCCGAAAAATTCAACACGATGACCGTCAGCTGGGGCGCAGTTGGCGAGATTTGGGGCAAGGATGCGGCGTTTATTTTCATCCGCCCGCAGAGATACACCTTTGATTTTATCGAAAATGAAGATATCTTCACAATCTCATTCTACGGAGCAGAGTTCAAAGACGCTCTCAGGCTTTGCGGCTCAAAAAGCGGCAGGGATATCGACAAGGCGGCGGCGTGCGGTCTGACGCCCGTTTTTGTGGACGGGGGAGTGACCTTTGAGCAGGCTGAATATACAATTGTCTGCCGCAAGATGGCGGGTCAGTTCCTCGACCCCTCTGGCTTTATCGACCCCTCAATCGAAAGCAATTATTCAAAAAAGGATTATCACAAAATGTATATCGGCGAGATTCTTAAAGTCTATAAGAAATAACAGCAAGAATAAACCGAATCCAAAAAATGAAGGCACGGCGCATCCGCTCCGAGAGAGGGTACGCCGTGCTTTTTTTGCGGTTTATTTGACCTCATAACCGCATTTTGTAAATTTCCAATTACCGATTTCAAATTTTTTGCCGTCAACCCGATTTGCGAGCCGACGGGTTTCAATAAATTCATCCGTTACGGTAACGAGAAACTGTTTTCCGTCTTTTTCAATCAGATAAAACTGTTTATCCGAGTTTTTGACGCTGTTAATAATCCCGGGTATTCCGAACGGAGCGTCGGTTAAAAATCCGAGTGCATTGTCAATCACTTTTTCACCCTTTGTCAGCTTCATTTCGCCGAGCAGGGTGTGAATTTCCGAATCGGGGAACTTTTCACGAACGGCACGGTCTTTTTTCTTTCCCTTGCTTCCTTTTCCGCAATCCGACAGGCTGAAAGGCTCACACATAACCAATTCGTCAATCGCTTCGCCGTCGTCGAGCAGATAGTCAATGCTGACTTTGAGCAGCTTTGAAATCAGTTTCAGATTTTCAATGTCGGGGATTCCTTTGTCCGTCTCCCATTTTGCAACTGCGGAGCGTGAAATGCCAAGCTTTTCGGCTAACTGTTCCTGAGAAAGACATGCCTGCATTCTTGCTTCTTTTAGTTTTTCACCCAATGTCATTGATATGACCTCCTTAATCGGTTTGGTGAATTCAATATAATCCGAAACGCCGCCAAACGCAATAAACCGGCTATGACAATGCTGTTACTCTGCGTAACAATCCTGTTCTATTTCTTTATGAATGAATGACCGATGATAAATACTCCGGCAAGCATTTCTCCGACAGATATTCCCGCCATTAAGCCGGACAGAAAATTCCTGAAATCCGTTCCGCCGAGCAACTGAGAAAATGCAATGAAAGCAATTCCCATTATGATCAGTAATATGCCGAGGATTGATATTTTCTGTTTTTCCAACAGCTGTATACGCTCAAGCATATTAAGTATTTGTCCTTCGTCAAATACCCGAATACTGCTGTCAGCCTTAACCTCGCCGTCCATAAGCTCGGATACGGTAATGCCAAGCTCCTGACACAAGAGTTTTACAACGCTGTAGTCAGGCATACATTTTCCGCATTCCCATTTTGATACGGTCTTATTGGACACGCCGAGCTTTTCCGCAAGCTGCTCTTGGGTCAGGTTTTTCTCTTTTCTTTTCTGTGCAATAAATTTACCGATTGTTTGTTGGTTCATCTTAATACCTCCAATGAGTTTTTGCCTTTTCATTCTAATGCTTTCTAAAGCAAAAACACACCTCTCAAAAGGGGAATATGCGTGAAATCGCTGTTTTTAATGTAAATTTAACTTTTACGGCTTAAAACAATCCACTCAATTCAAGAATATGTGCATCATAAACCCGATTAAAAAGCAAACCGCCACCGTAACAACAGCACTAACGATAACCTTTAATACATTTTGATACGGGCGTTTTCCTGCTTCAACCATCTTATGAATTTCATCTAATTTTTCACCTTTACAAAATGCAACAATTTCCTTATATGTCTGTATATCATTTTCTTTTTTGATTTTTTCAACCTTCAAAGACCAGAACATGGTAACAGCGAAAATTATTCCAAACGGAATAAGTGCATACCATTCAAGCCACATAAACAAAGGCACAGCCGATAAAATCATCACAATAAGATGAACTGTATAAATGGTGCTGTAATGACCTAACCTCTTAACTTCCTGCTCGTTGATAATTTCTTTCATTGTCTCTATATCTCCTTTAATAAGTTGATCAAGAGATACATTGAACAATGAACTGAGTAGCAGCAGGCTGTGAATATCGGGGTAGCTCTTTCCGTTTTCCCAATTTGAAATAGTCTGTCTTGTAACATATACCTTTTCAGCCAATTCTTCTTGAGACAGATTAAGCTCCGTGCGGTATTTTTTTATCTGTGCGCTCAGTTCCATATCTTTTCCTCCTTTGAAAACAGTTTGCTCTCTTGACCTGAACAGAGCATAACCGTTTTCTGCAATCCCGTCTATCAAAACTGTTTTACTTTTGCCGAAAAAGCGGTGTCAAAAGTATTTGACATCGCTGAAAGTCTGTAGAAAATGCCTTATATCAACGAAATTTCATCGTAGGGAACGCCGTCCTCGGCGTTCCGTGGGATTTGATATAATTTCACGGACAGCCGCAAGGCTACGGTTTTTTTATTTTAAGGGGACGATGTCCACATCGTCCCAAAGCCGAATGTTGAATTATTCGCCTATGGTGAATCGGTTCGTCGGGGACGCCGAACCCTACGGATTTATCGTGAATTTGTGCGTTTAATGATACAATTGTTTGCCGGTTGGCTAATCAATCCTCCGTCACGGCTTACGCCGTGCCACCTCCTTTTCTAAGGAGGCCAACGAAGCAACAGCCTTATTGCATGGGCTCCTTTGGCAAAGGAGCTGCCCGTAGGGCTGAGGATTGGTAAGGTGCGTATAAAAATATTATTGATTTTCGGAACGCCGAGGACGGAGTTCCCTACGAGAAAATTGTGCGGTTATCGGGCGTTTTCAAGCGGCAACCGTAGGGGACGGGTTGCCCGTCCCGCATAAAAATGAATCATTTCAACGGATATTAAAATTTGTGCATTATTAGGCGGGCGAACGCAGTTCGCCCCTACCGTATTGTCGATGATTTCTGCTTTTTTATCGAAAAAACTGTGGCTTTATTCTTTGGCTCCCTCTTGAGGGAGCTGTCGCCCGAAGGCGACTGAGGGAGTAAACATTCAGTTTTTGCGGAGCAATTACAATCGGTCATAGGCGGAGCCTATCCGCACCGAAACTTGTCAAGATTAGTGGACAGAAAGAAGAGTGAAAA
>JBJEQD010000105.1:0-84708 GCA_051881575.1 Acutalibacteraceae bacterium
TTTAACGCAGACGGGGCGGAAATAAGCCCCTCAAAACCATATTTATTGCTGTTAAAAAAACTATAGTTTTTTTAACAGTAATGGAATAAGTATACTACTTCACATGGCGTTAAAGGCTCTGCCCCCCCAACCGCACATTTTGTACGGTTGGGGGACATTTTTACAACTTGATTTTTGAAACGAATTGAATTATCAGCTTATTTATTCTGCAATATTTTCTTGCACTTATGCCAGACGGAACGGCAGGCGTTTTTGCAATGCTCTTTAAATGAGTGAGACCTCAGGCGAAGAATTCCCCACATGCCGGATTCAACATCCCAGCGCAGAGAACCCGAGCGGTAAAGATAATCTCCCGCACAGTTTGAATATCTGCCCAACAGCTCCAGATTATAAACATTTCCGACGCTGATTGCGCCTTTTGCCGCTTGAATGTTGGACAGCGGATTATCGGGCTGTGACCTCCACTCATGGCCGTGCACAAGAAAACCGATGTTTCTCGGTTTATCGCAGGGCATAAGCCAGCGAATGATTATCCTTTCTCCCACATAGGCGGTAAGAAGCGGGGTTGCGGGATCGCCGTGAACCTTGGAGTCAAAGACTTTATAGACCAGAGGTACCCGTTTCAATCGGTTGAAGAAGCGCTCCGAGCGGTAGTTATATCCCTTTTCGCCCGTGTCCTCATGGTCAACTCCTCCGTGTGCTCCGCCGTCATTGCCTTCTTCAGCGGTTTTGATAAGAATTCCGTCCTTATCAAGCAGGCGTATGCCGTTTTGGGCGAACAGCACAAACTCACGGAAAGTCTCAACTCCCGGTGCGGAAATAACCGCCTGTTCTCCGTGATTTTCTTCAATCGGGCGGTGCGTGTGATAATGCTTTGACGAGGGCGGTTCAATAATGATTGCGCCGAACAAACCGTGATAACGGTGATTTCTCAAGTCGCCGAATGAAGTGAGCAGGCAGGTTCCGTATTCTTTATCGGCGTGCCACAGATATTTTATGCTTTCTCCGGGCGGAACCGTTTGCTCGGCTTTGTTATAACCAACATTTAATCCCGAAGAATTAACGGGGTCATATTTCAAAAACTGAGGATTTAACGATACTCTGCACGATGGAACATGGGGCATATCAAGCGGAACCGACGGATAATCATAATAAGGAACCGGCTTATCAAATAAATTGTGCAGAGTTATTTCAATCCAGTCGCCCGCATTCGCCCTCAGAATAAGCGGCTTCGGTTCTTTCTTACCCCGCTGAATATCCTTGACCTGCGAAAGAGGAACAAAAAGCAATCCGTCGGGGTCATGGTCGCCGTAACGGTTGTAATCAATCCGTTTTTGAATTGCCGCAATTTCAAACCTCTTGATTTTCGCATTTTCGGGTGGCTTAAAGCACGGGCAGGGCTTGCATTTTCCGCAAAGCGGAAGCAGACACCCGTTCGGCTTGTCATAGGCTCTGATAATGCCCCAAAGCCCAAGCCACAGGTCATCTATTCCCGCAGAATAATAGAGATAATCCCCTGCGGCATACGGCACGTCAATCCGCAGATTAAACGCTTCCGAAATACCGATGGTCTGCGCCTGAACCAAGGGAGAATCGGGGTTGGTGATTTCCTTTTTCCAAGGCATTCCCTCAATATTGAAAATGTGCTGTTCTTCATGTGCGCCGTCAAGAAGCCTTATTACAATCGGGTCGCCGGGATAGGTTTCCAGAATGGGAGTGGCAGGATCGCCGTAGACATACGAAGAGAAAATATGAGACGGGTCGTCTTTGATTTTGAGGCGCTCCCTCATCGGCTCACAGCGATAGTTAATTCCCATAACTCCCGGGTCGTCATCGGAGCCCGGATGCTCGGGCGGATTCAGCGCATTGCCGTGTTTATCAAAAAGCAGAGCAAAATCATGGAGGAAAAGCGCAAATTCTCTGAATGATTTTCCGTCTTTTGTGCGGATAACCGCTTCTGTGCCGCATTTCAGCGGCAGACCCGTGCGTGGATTAAAGAATTCCGCACCCGCAGGTTCAACGATCAGTGCGCCGAACAAGCCATGCTGCTGGTGCATATTTGCAAACAGATGGTCATGGAAAAATACCGTATTAAGCTCCTCATTTGCAAAGAAGCGTTCAACCAGCGTTTCGTATTGCCTTGCACCCGCAAGATTATTCCAGCCGTTTGCAGAGCCATCCGAAACGATGGTGTCGAATTTAACCAGATGAATATGATAGCCGACAATGTCGGTCAGCGTTTTCATTTGGAACGGACTTCCCTCTATAAATTCGGGCAAAAGATTGGTAAAGCGAACCTCAATGCAGTCGCCTGCATTTGCCCTGATAACAAGCGGCTCGGGGCAGATTTCGCCGCATTCAATTTTTCTGATATAATTATCCAGCGTTCCGTATTTTTCGATTTCTTCTTTCAAAACCAAGAACCGTCCCTGCGGGTCATGCCAACCGTAACGGTTATAAACTATTTTTGCCTGAACGGCGGCAATTTCAAACACCTTGACATCGTCATCGGCATGGCATGGACATGTTGAGGTGTAGAGCGCTCCCGGGGCAAAATCAGGCACAAAATTTGCCCTTTCCAAATGCGTCGGTTCAATTTTGTTTTCTCCGTCTGCGGTGAGAATTCCCAGCGGCGGCTGAGACGGACGCTCGCCGAAGGTGCTGTTTATAAAATTGGGATATCCCGGATGAAGCCCGTCTTTTTCGGGCGGAATCGGGCGGTCACGCAGGGGCATCAAAGGCTCAATCTCGGTTCCATCGGGATAACAGTCGCCGCCCTTTTGAAGTCTGTCAAAAACACGCAGGAAAGTCCACATTCCCTCGTGGAAGTGAGGATACAGGTGGCAATGGAAAATTGCATCGCCTATCATGCCGTTATGGCTTCCTGCGCCGTAAAGAATATCGAGCGTGAAGCATTCCTGAGGGCTGATTGAAACCGAATCGATGATTGTTGAACGGGAATCGTTAACTTCATTTTTCCACTGGTGGTTGTGAAGATGGAAAACATGGGTTTCTTTTATTCCGCCGTGAATAAGTCGGATTTTTGCAGGGTCTCCGACATAGGCTTTCAAAATCGGCGGAGCGGGGTCGCCGTATGCCCAAGAGCTCATGGAAATATCCTCATCCGTGACCGTGTGATTTTCGCCGTGAGTCAGGGGCAGGCGGTTTCGCATCGGCTCGGCACGGTAGCTGATTGCCGTTGTGCCGCTCGCTAAACCCGTGTGAGGATCAACGGGCTGCTGACCGTCCTTGTTGTCTATCTCCAATTCGTCATGGAAGAATACTGCGTATTCTCTGAATGCGGGATTTACGGGGTGGTAAATGTCTGCAAACAGTCCGCTTTGCAGTTCTTCGCCCGTAACGGGGTCAAACCAGCTCGATTCGGGAGCCTCAACAATAATTGCTCCGAAAAGTCCGTGCACATTCGTTGCATCCTCGCTGCTGCGTGGGTCGGCAAGGTCTGAAAAGAGAAATACTCCCTCTTTTTCGGCATACCAGGTGTATCGGATAAAATCATCGGTTGTTGTGTCGGGGTTATATCCTGCATTTGCTCCGTCTGAAGTTAAAACATCACAGCACAGCCCCTGAACATGAATTGAGGCTCTGCGGTTCAGGCTGTTATAGAAATTAACCTTAATTATATCTCCCACATTTGCCCTGATAACCAGAGGCTGAACTTCTTTATAAGGCTGAGGAGGAGAAAGCTCAAAATTCTCTCTTGCTTTCTTTTGAATTCTCTCTGAATCCTGTTTTAAAACATACATCATACCGTTTGGGTCATGGTCTCCGAATTTGTTATAAACAATCGGCAGGGAAATCGCTTCTATATCGAAGGTTCTAACGCAGTTTGACGGCGGGTATTCTGTTGAATGAAGCATAAAGAACTCCTTTCTTCATATAGTCGGTATACTGTTTAAGACTTAATATACCAACCTATTATATGCTTGTTCGGAATTCTTTGCTTTTTATCAGCCTCTTCACGGAAAGCTGTGGATAAAAAAGAGCATAGAAAACTCCAAAAAGGAGAAATCTATGCTCTGTCTTGAAGATATCAAAATTGAATTAATTGTCAAGGGTTTACAGCAAATATTTTTCAATTGCTAGTGCAACTCCGTCATCTCTGTTTGACGGCAGAATATAATCGGCATGAGATTTTAATTCTTCAACTGCATTTCCCATTGCAAATTTCATTCCTGCTGCTCTGAACATGGAAAGATCGTTTTCTCCGTCACCGATACAGGCAATATCGGAAGCGGCCACTTTCAGAAAATCGGCAAGTGAAGAAAGACCTTTTCCCTTCGTTGCAGACTCGGAAAACACCTCAACATATATATTTCCGAATGCCGCTTTAATATTGGCATCGGAATATTTCGAGAGAATGCTTCTTGCCTTTTCTTTTCCCGCAAACGGAGAAAAATAAAACTGCAATTCTTCAAAATCAGGCTTTTCTTCTTTTATATAATCGGCTAAGCTTGTTACGGTTATCGAATTTTTTGCGTCTTTACCGTAAATCATGTGCCCCATTGCGGACAATGCTTTTCCCTGAATGATATATTCATCATGTATATGAGCGGAAATTCCGAATTTCTGCCCGGCAAATTCATTTATAAGTGAATTTCCGATATCAAACGGAACGGCTGACTCAAAAATCTTTTCTTTTGTTTTTAAATCCAAAACCGAAGCGCCGTTTGAAGTGACGGCATAGCGGATGTACGGTTCTCTTTTGATTTTTTCAGGCATGCAAGTAACGGTTCTTCCCGTTGTCGGCACTATTTCAATTCCAGCTTTTGCGGCTTTCCGCAAAGCGTCGATTGTTCTGTCAGAAACATGGCCACGGCCGTAAACACAGGTGCCGTCCATATCTATAGCAAGCAATCTCATGGCGTACTCCTTTCGGTTATGTTTATTTAATTATACCCGATTAATTTGCCTACTTCAATCGTCAAAATGATGCAAATGTATAATTATTAAATATGCTTTATGAACGCAGATTATCGGTGAAAAAAGCCGAAAAAGCTGTTACATTATTTCATTCAAACATTCCCTGAATTTCGGGAGCCACCATTCTTTATAGCCCGCTTTGGTGGGATGAATTCTGTCAACAAGATAAAGCTTTCGCTCTCCTTGCGTGATTGAGTTAATTTCTTCATCGTTCCATAAATCCAGAACGGTTATATCCCATTTTTTCTGAATCTTCAAAAGCAAATCAACCATTTCGGCGTAATAATCGCTGTCATATCTTGCTTGGGTATAAAACACAACGGGGCAATCCCATGCAGACCTTGCATAAGAGATTATGTATTCAATTGCACCTGCAACGGTCAGAGTGTCAAAATCGTTCATGTCGAAGCTTTCGGAGATTTCTCCGAGCGGCATTTCCTTTGTTGCGTCGTTGGTTGAAAGCTGACAAACGAACGCATCGGCTTTGATGCTTTTATCGATGTTTTTCAGCCTCGAAACATAGGAGTTGCTTTTAACATCAACAAGAGTTGTGCCCGAAACAGCCTCCTTAACGGCGTTTATGCCGTCGGTTTTTTCAAGATAATCCGCAAAGCTGATACCGAACGAGCCGTAGCCGTAGGTTACGGAACTGCCGAGAAAGATAACCGTTTTTCCCTTTAATGACGAATCGGCATCGGCTTTTGCACCGTTCATAGAATAATCGCCGTAGTTGCCTTTTGAAAACACGCCGAACATATTGCCCACAAAGCCTCCCGGAATCATCAATAGAATCAAAATAACCGAAATAATAATTATTGTTTTCTTTTTCATTTCTTCACCCTGCCGTAAAGACACCTTACCGGCTCTTTCTCAATTACCAATCCGCAGTAATTGCACATAATGCATTTAGCTTCGGGCTGGCCGTTTTTCAGCTTTGCCGCAAGGTCGGGCTCGCAGATAAACGGCCTGCACATTGAAACATAATCCGCCTTGCCGTCGGATAAAATCTTTTGCATATCGCAGACTTTATGTATTCCGCCGACAACGATAACGGGAACCGAAACATTTTTCTTTATTTTTGCGGCGTTTTCAACATTGAAATTTTCAAGCGGCTTCGGCTGTCTGATTAACGTATTTATCAGATTTGCGGCGGGCAATGCGATTTTATTCAGGAGCTTCGGGAACGATGCGCACGGCTCTCTGTATCTGAAAACTGCGTCCATCGGCAAATGCTCGCTTCGCATTGTGTTCATTCCGTCCTGAACCGTGCCGCAGGAAACCTCGATTGCGTCGCATCCTGCCGCTTCAAGCCGTTTGCAGATTTCAACCGAGGATTGAATATTCATTCCGCCTTTTCTGTTATCCTCGGCACTGATTTTTATCCATACGGGGAGCTTTGTTGCGGATTTTATGCCTTTTATTATAAGCTCAACCGCTTTGCAACGGTTTTCGAGGCATCCGCCCCACCCGTCTTTTCTTCTGTTGCCGTAGGGCGAAAGAAAATCGTGAAGCAGATAACCGTGACCGCCGTGAAGCTGAACTGCGTCAAATCCCGCCTTTTCGGCTCTGACGGCAGCCGAAACAAAATCGTCGATTATGCCGTATATTTCACCATCGGAAAGCTCTTTTGCTTTGTCGGGATAAAAAGCGTGAAAAACATTCGACGGCGCAGCCTTTTGCGCCCCGATAACCTTTGACGAGGTTTGTCTGCCGCAATGGGCAATCTGGAGCACGATGGGCGTTCCATGGCTGTGAACGGCATCGGTAAGAGCTTTGTATCCGTCAATCACGCTGTCATCATAAATTTTCAGCATTCTCGGATAGGGCGAAACGCCGTTTCTGCTGACCGCCGCATAGCCCGTGATGATGCACCCGACCCCATTCTTTGCGAGATGCTCATATTTTGCAATAAGCTTGTCGCTCGGTGCACCGTTTTCGTCCGCAAGCCCGTCATGGGTTGCGCTTCGGATTATTCTGTTCTTAACTTCAATTCCCGATATTTCCGCTCGGCTGAATAGCATATCTTTCACCCCTTGATTTGATGAAATAATTATATAGGATGATTTCGGATAATTCAAGTGCTTGGGAAATATCAAGGCAGTTCATATTGCAAAATAGTGTCAATAAATGTTGACAATGAACTTAATAATGATAAAATAGACTTGACAGAGGTGTTGCAAATGAAATTCTATGACATCGGGCAGGATAAAAATATTTATACAGACGGTATCCACGACGACACAAAGGCAATTCAGGCTTGTCTTGACAATATGAAAGACGGCGGAACGGTTTTCTTCCCCGACGGAACATATCTTATTTCAGCCGCCCTGATTTTTTATTCGGGTCAATGGCTGAAATTTTCCGATAATGCCGTCTTGCTTCGTTCAAAAGACAGCAATCCCGTGACAAGATATATGCTCGCTTCTTATTCGGAGGGCGATTGGTGCGGATACGACGGCACACATGACGCCGTGATTACGGGCGGCATTTTTGACGGAAATGCGGAGCTTGACGAAAACCTGACGATTATCAACACGGTTCATTCAAAAAATATTGTTATCAGAAACTGTAGGTTTCTTCATTGCGCCAACTGGCATTGCATTGAAATCAATTCCACCGACACTGCCCGGATTGCTGACTGCGTTTTTGAGGGTGCAACATACACATCAATAAGAGAAGATCTGACAAGCGAGCTTTTGCAGATTGACGCCGCAAATCACGGCGCTTACGGCCCCGTTTACAACTGTGACGGAAAGCACATAGCGCACGCTGTTGATGACACTCCGTGCAGGAATATTTCCGTTGATTCCTGCATCTTCAAATGCGACGGTTTCCCCGGCATAGGTCACCACGGCGACGCTGAGCATCAAAACATTAAAATTGTCAGCAATGTATTCACGGGAGCGTCGGGAAAATTCGGCAAAAGCAGAGGATATATTACTTTCACTCCGAAAGTCCACGGAGTATATGTAGGCGACAATGCTTTTATTTCTCCTGTCGAAAAAGGAATTAATAATATCGGTGTGATTGCGAATAATCCCGACAAAAAATCAATGATTGCCGAGAATAACACCTTTATCGGCAATTTCAGCGAATATTTCAAAGGCGGAATAACCGTCGGAGACAATAATGAACATTGATATTGCGGTTTCAGCCATAATATGCGGCAGCAGCCTCTGCACTTTGCAGAGACTGCTGTTTTTTTGCTTTTACGCCGATTTTTTGCCCGCCTTTTCTGCAAGCTCCCTGTTCATTTCGATATATTCAGCCGCCTTTTCGTAAGCGTCATTGAATTTGAACTTAACCGTAATATTTCCGCCCTCATGGACGAGTATTTCGTCAATAAGCTCAACAACCATAGCTCTGTTGAGCGAATCGATGTTTCCGTACTGCCTGAAGCGGGCGATAAATTCATTTCCGCCGTCAACTCCGTTTTCGTATTCCTCTGCGGTCTTTTTGAGGCTCTCTATCGTTTTGTCAATCGCTTCAATTTTATCCGTAAGATTGGTTTTCAGCGTGATATATTCCTCTTTTGAAATTATGCCGTCTTTCCAGTCGGGATACAGGTCAAGAGACATTTTCAGGCACTTTTCACGCTCTGCAATACGGGATTTCAACATCTTCTGCAAATGCGTTGATTCTTTTTTCCTTTCCGTGCTTTTATTAATCTCCGCCAATATCTCATCGAACTCAGCGGCGGTGTCAATCATCTTTTGGAGAGTTACCAAAACGGCATTTTCAAGCTTGTCAATGCGGATTGTGTGGTTTGTGCAGGCGTTTTTGCTCATCTTTCTTGAAGTCAGGCATCTGTAATAACGGTAAGTGCCGTAAGGATGCTCGTTGGTTTTCTTGTTCATCGTTCTGCCGCAGTCGGCGCATCTGACAAGCCCCGAAAACAAATCAACCTCTTTTCTGACGGGCGAAGAACGGATATTTTTTCTGAAAAGCGACTGTGCCTTATTAAAAGTGTCTTTATCTATAATCGGCTCATGCGTATTTTCAACAATTATCCATTCTTCTCTCGGGACGGGTCGGCATTGCTTTATTTTGTAGCTGATGGTCGTATTCTTGCCCTGCACCATGTTGCCGATATACATTTCATTCTGCAAAATGCGCCTAACGGAGCTGTCATGCCACAAGCCGTCGTTGTTTTTGCCCGTCGGGTGGCGGTAGTTAAGCCCTTTCAGCTTCTTATACATTGAGGGGTTGGGAATGCCCTCATCGTTCAAAGCTTTGGCAATGCCGATAATGCTCTGACCGGCGATAAACCTTTCAAAAATCATTCTGACAACGGGCGCAGTCTCATCATCAATAATAAGCTGATGGCGGTCATCGGGATTTTTAAGATATCCGTAAGTAGGGAATGAGCCGATGAACTTGCCCTGCGCTCTGTTAACATTCAGAGTTCCCCTGACATTCACCGATGTGGTCGCCGCAAGACTTTCGTTGATAACATTTGTAACGCCGACTGAAATACACTGCGTTGCGGCGTTCATATTGTCAGAAGCCGTGTCAACTCCGTTGTTAAGGGCGATAAAACGAACCTTTAAGCGAACAAAAATATTGTCGAGATAATTGCCCGCATCGGTATAATTTCGCCCGAATCTTGACAAATCCTTAACAATAACGCAGTTGACCGCTCCCGAATAGATATCCTCCATCATACGGGCAAAACCGGGTCTGTCAAAGCTTGTGCCGCTCCAGCCGTCGTCGATATAGAAATCGTGCATTTCAATGTCGGGATGAAGCTTCAGATACTCTTTCAGAATCTCACGCTGAGATGTGATTGAATAGCTCTCCGTTTTGTCGCCGTCCTCTCGGGACAGACGAATATAAAGAGCAGCCCTCCAGGTTTTCAAGCTCTTTTGAGGCTGCTCTGAGTAATCATTATATTTTGCATGCATAAGCAAAACCTCCGTTGATCCATATATACCAAGCGGCGGCTGCCATATATCTTACAGGATGATTATAGCACACCGCTGCTTTATTTTCAATTTATATCAGGCTGAAAAATAATGGCAAATCAAGAAACAAAAAGTGCGCTGCTCAAAGCGCCCGAAAAATCTTTTCCGCCGCTGTATTCCACCTTTACGGCAACATCGCCCACCTTAAAAAGATAAGGATTTTTTGCCTGTTTCACAAAGCTTTCAATTCGTTCAGTCACGGGCTTTCCTCTGTCAATGTTAATGTCCCTCAAATCGGCAAGCGCACTTTTGTCGCAAAACGCTATTTCGGCGGCTTTGCATTTTTCAAGCTCCGATCGGTTAAGCATAAAATCACTCCTCTTATAATCATGTTTGGCTATGTTTATGGATTTAATTCGATTTGTCGGACAGTAGCTGCTCTGAATTTTCCTTGAAAAAAAGCCCCGAAGAATGTCTCAAAACCCATGAGATGATTCTTCGGGGTAATTCTATTAATTTTCGATTGATTATTTTGCGGTGTGCGTTATTCTCTTGTTATATATTATTACATTATCTATGTTCATACCGCAAAAATGAAATTGAGCGCCAAGGTTCCGATAACTCCGGGCAGACCGAGCAGGGCGGCAGTTGCTATCGTATACCAATTAACGGCAACCGTCACCCCCGTTGCAAGCCCTGCAAGGTTGACGGCGAACATTGCCGCAATCCCCTGGAGCGCCGAAAGAGCAAGGCTCGACGCCCCTTTTTCGCTTCTTATCATCCACCAAAGCACGCTCACGGCGCTGACTGCCGCCGCTGCAATAAACCAGCCGTTCATCAGATAACCTCCTTGCCGAAAACCGATATTTCGGCGCACTCGATTCCGTTCTGCTTCGCCTGCTTGATGAGATATCTGTAGAGCGCTCTGAGCGACTGAATCTCATAGATTATTGAATCAATCAAATCTTCGTTGCTCTCATTTTCAAAGCGTGCATAGGCATTCTGAAGCTTAACCGAGGTTTCTCTTATCTGTTGTAAAATGCCGTCCTGAACGGCGGGCGCAGGCTTTTTTATCCTTTCATAATAAAAAATCTTAGCCGAATCCAAAAATTTTTCCATATTTTCCGTCCTCCCGTAAATATTCTATAGAAATTGTTGGACAAATATGATAGAATAATACAGATTAAATACAAAACCACGGCTTTGGAGGAAAAAATAATGAAATTATATCCCATAAAACTGCTCCCCTATGTTTCAGAAACGATTTGGGGCGGCAGAAAGCTGATTGAAGAATACGGAGTTAAAACCGAAAAAAAGAACGCCGCAGAGGGCTGGATGCTCTCCTGCCATGAGGCGGGAGCAAGCACGGCGGCAAACGGAGAATTTGCAGGGATGCCCCTCCCCGAAATTGTTGCAAAGCATCCCGAAATTTGCGGAAAGAACGCCGAAAAATTCGATGATTTCCCCATTCTCATCAAATTCATTGATGCAAGAGACGACCTTTCCGTTCAGGTTCATCCCACAAAGGAATATTGCGAAAAAACGGGCAGAGGTCAGAGCAAAACCGAGTGCTGGTATATCATCGACTGCGATGAGGACGCAAGACTGCTTCTCGGCTTCAAGGACAAAATAACGCCCGAACAGTTCAAGGCGGCAATTGAAAGCAACACTCTGACCGATTATGTCAGCTCCGTCAAGGTTAAAAAGGGCGATTTCTTCTTCATTGAGTCGGGAACTCTCCACGCTATCTGTAAAGGTATATTACTTGCGGAAGTGCAGGAAAGCTCCAATACAACCTACCGAATTTATGACTATAACCGCCTCGGAAACGACGGAAAGCCAAGGGAATTGCATGTTGCCGATGCAGTTGAGGTCACAAAGCTTGAAAAATACTCTCAGCCCGATTTTTGTAAAGGCAGTTCACTTGACACGCCTGAAAGAAGGCTTCTTGCAGATTGCCCGCTTTTCAAGGTCTGGAAGCTTGAAACAGACGGAGAATTCAGCGAAAAAGCGGACGAAAGCTCCTTTGTTTCCCTGCTTGTCATGGACGGAGACGGCTCTCTTGACTGCTGTGGAGAGACCTTGCCGCTCAAAAAGGGAGACAGCATTTTCATCCCTGCGGGGGCGGGAGAATACAAGCTTTCGGGCAAGCTTGAAATAATTGAAACAAGAATTTAAGGATTAAATATGTCAGTTGTCAGTATTCAGAATTTGAAAAAAGATTTCGGCGGCAAGGTGCTGTTTGAAAACATTTCGTTTGATGTCAATCCCGGCGACAGAGTCGGGCTTATCGGCGCAAACGGAACGGGCAAAACAACGCTTTTCAAAATCATAACCGGCGAAACCGAAGCGAGCGACGGCGGCGCATTTGTCGGCAAAAACATTAAGGTCGGCTATCTTGAACAGCACGCCTGCCAAGGTTCGGTCAGAACGGTTTATGACGAAGCTTTAAGCATTTTTCAGCCTCTTATGGAGACGGAAAAACAGCTTGAAGAAATCGCCTGCGCTCTTGAAAACGGTAACGGCGACAGAGACGGGCTGATTGAAATGCAAAACCGCCTTAACGAGCAGTTTCAGGCTTCGGAGGGTCTGACCTACCGCAGCCGAACCCGTTCTGCCCTGCTCGGTCTCGGATTTTCCGAAAACGATTTTTCGCTGACCTGCGATAAGCTCAGCGGCGGTCAGCGTTCAAAGCTGAGCATGTGCAAGCTGCTTCTGAGCGGTTCGGATTTGCTTTTGCTTGACGAGCCGACAAACCATCTTGACATTGCGGGAACGGAATGGCTCGAAAGCTTTCTTTCGGGCTTCAAGGGCACAATTATCGTTATTTCCCATGACCGTTATTTTCTCGACAGAGTAACCAACAAAACCGTTGAAATTTCGGGGCGCAAAAGCCATTGGTCAAAAGGGAATTATTCGGCGTATCTGAAGCTGAAAGAGGAACGCCTTGAGAGCGAACGCCGCCAATATGAAAATCAGATTGCCGAAATCAAACGCATTGAGGGCATTATTGAGCAGCAGCGTTCTTTTGCAAGAGAGCGCAATTTCATAACAGCCGAAAGCAAGCGCAAGATGCTTGAAAAGAAAAAAGCTGAGCTTGTTGTTCCCGACCCTCCGCTTTCAAAAATGCGAATGAAATTCACTCCCGAGTGCGAAACGGGCAACGATGTGCTTTTTGTTAAGGGTCTTTCAAAATCGTTCGGCGAAAAACGCCTTTTCAGTTCGGCGGATATGGAGGTTTATAAAAATGAGCGTGTTTTCGTTCTCGGCTCAAACGGTTGCGGCAAAACAACGCTTCTGCGTATTCTGACTCGTCAGCAGAGAGCCGATGACGGCAGTTTTTCATTCGGCGCAAATGTCAAAATAGGCTATTTTGACCAAAGCCTTGAAAGCCTCAGAGGCGGCAAAACCGTTATTGATGAGATTTGGGACGAGCACCGTTCTTTCAACGAAACCACCGTCAGAAGCTACCTTGCGCTGTTCCTTTTCAGGGGTGATGATGTTTTCAAAAATGTTGACAGCCTGAGCGGCGGAGAAAAAGCCAAGCTCTGCCTGCTGAAACTCATGCTTTCGGGCGCAAATGTGCTTCTGCTCGACGAGCCGACAAATCACCTTGACATTCCGTCAAGAGAGGTTCTCGAAGCGGCTCTTTCAGACTTTGACGGCACGATTATTGCCGTTTCGCATGACAGATATTTTATCAATAAGCTTTCAACAAAAATTTACCGCATGACCCCCGACGGCTTTGAAAAATTCGACGGAGACTATAACGACTACGCACAGTTTGCTCTCGCTCAGGCAAAGGAAAAGCCGAAAAAAGCGGAGCAAAAGGTCAATTTTTACAAGCTTCGCAAGGAGCGTGAAAGCGAAATCAACCGCCTGAAAGGCAAAATCAGCCGCACGGAGGCGGAAATTGAACGGCTCGACGGTGAGATTGCCGAGCTGAACGGAATGCTTTCAACGCCCGAGGTCTCGGCAGACTACGAAAAGGTTATCGCTCTGACAAAAGAGCTTGAAGATCTGAGCGATAAACAGCTTGAAATCATGGACGAATGGGAACAGATGAATTCACGGCTTTCAAAACTGAACGAACAGGAGATTTAAAATGACACATGACCGCATGTTCAAGGGCGCAAAATGGATAGAATGCGCCGTTTCTTCGGAAGCGCCGATTTTCAGAAAAACTTTCAATGCCGAAAAAGGCGAAAAGGCTCGGATCATCATCTGCGGCCTCGGCTTTTTCAAGCTTTTCATTAACGGCAAAAAGGTCAGCGATGACCTGCTTGTTCCGAACGCCACGGATTATTCGGAGCGTGACCTGACCAAGCTTTATTATAAAATCACCGATAAACTCAGCCACAGAATATATTGCATGGAATATGACATTTCGTATTATCTGATTCAGGGCGAAAACACTCTTGCCGTCATGCTCGGCAACGGCTACTATAACCAACATTCCCGCCATGCCGAGGGCGGCGTCGTTTTCGGAACGCCCAAGCTTTGTTATTTAATTGAAAAGGAGAGCGGAGCCGTTCTCTGCGACGCTTCAACGCTTTCGCACACGGGCTTTGTGACCGAAAATAATCTTTACAACGGTGAAAAGCACGATTACACGCTCTGCCCCCGGAACGGCGATTTTGCCGAAAGCCGTGAAATTCATGCCCCCGAAAGCGAATTTTATATTCAGACCTCCCCTGCCGACAAGGTTATCCGCTCGATTGAGCCGAAGCTTATCGGCACGGTTGACGGCGCAGACCTTTATGACGCAGGCGAAAATACGGTCGGCTACGCCGTATTCAAGGGCGGCGAAAAAGGAAACAAAATCACCGTTAATTATGCCGAAGTGCTCGACAGCTCACCGAAAAAATACGGCATACATTTTGAATACGGCTATCAGCAGGATGAATTTATCTGCGGCGGCGAAGAAACGGAGTATATTCCGCATTTCACATGGCACGGCTTCAGATATTTCAAGGTCAGGGGCGCAAAGCCGCTCAGAGTTGATATTGTTCATTCCGACTGCCCCGTCACCTCGTCGTTTGAGTGTGACAATTCGGTTCTGAACTGGCTTTATTCTGCCTACATCAGAACTCAGCTTTGCAACATGCACAGCGGCGTTCCCTCCGACTGCCCTCACAGAGAACGGCTCGGCTACACGGGCGACGGTCAGCTTTGCTGCGAAGCGGCGATGATGATGCTTGACAGCCGTGAATTTTACCGCAAGTGGCTCTATGATATTTCAGACTGTCAATGCAAGGTCAGCGGTCATATTCAGCACACCGCTCCGCTAATGGGCGGCGGCGGAGGCCCGTCGGGCTGGGGCGGCGCTATCGTTGAAGTTCCGATGAAATTCTACAAGACCTACGGCGACAAAGACCTGCTTAATGGATTTTTCCCGAAAATGCTCCGCTTCCTTGATTATCTTGAAAGCAGAAGCGAAAACGGGCTTGTCTGCCGTGAGGAGGAGGGCGGCTGGTGCCTCGGCGACTGGTGCACTCCCGACGAAATAAAAATCCCCGAATCCTATGTCAACACCTGCCTTTATGTCAGATTCATGCAGCAAGCTCTTGAAGCCGCCGAAATTCTCGGCAGGCAGAGCGAAGCCGCTCATCTTAACGAGAGAATAGAGCAAGTTAAAAGAGCAATTGATATTGCCTATTTCAGCCCGTTCAGCCACACCTATATCGGCGACATTCAGGGCGCATCCTGCCTTGCGCTGAGAATAGGTCTCGGCGACGAAAAAACGCTGAAGGTCATAACGGAAAAATATAAAAAACTCGGCACTTTCGACACGGGAATTATCGCCACCGAAGCGCTCATCGGCATGCTGTTTGAAAACGGCGAGGATCAGCTTGCCTTTGACCTGCTTTCAAACGAGGGCGAAAACTCATTCGGCAAAGAGGCGGCATGCGGAGCAACAACGCTTTGGGAATATTGGTCGGGAATCGAATCTCAGAATCACCCGATGTTCGGCGCCGCAACAAAATATCTGTTTATGTATCTTCTCGGCATCCGTCAGCCCGAGGGCGGAGCAGGCTATAAAAAAGCCGTTATTTCTCCCCGCTTCGTTGACGGACTTAACAGAGCAAAGGGACACATCACAACCGAAAACGGCATAATCTCCGTTGAATATGTCAGAGACGAAAAAACTGCTTCCGTCAAGGTCTTTGCCGACCCGAGAATAGACGCCGTGTTTGAACATAAAGGAATCAAAACTCCGTTCAGCGGAGAAAAAGTATTTAATATTGAGATTTAACGAGGTTATTCTATGGCGGAAATAAAAAGCTATAAGCCCGAACACCGTAAAGCCGTTCGGCAAATTTGCCTTGAAACAGGCCCCGACACGGCGCTGACCGACCCGAAAATGAGAGAATATATCCTTTCGGCTTACTGCGATTATTATATTGAAAATGAGCCGCAGAACGCCTTTGTTCTGACCGATGACAGCGACAGGGCGCAGGGTTATATCCTCTGCGCTGAGAATTTCAAAGCGTATTCAAAGGCGTTTCGCCCTTATTTGAAAAAAATCCTCAAAACGGGATTCGTCAACTGCTTTGAGGCGTTCGGCGAATATCTCGCCTACGCCGCTTATTCAAAAAAATACCCCTCTCATCTTCACATTGACCTTAACAGCGGATTCAGAGGCGGCGGAAACGGCTCAAAAATGATTCAAATGCTTCTTGAAAAGCTGAAATCCAAAGGCTCGAAAGGCGTTATGCTGATAGTCGGCACGGGAAATGTTAAGGCAATCAATTTTTATAAGAAAAACGGCTTTAAGGTGCTGCGCCGAATCGGCGAGGGCACGGCAATGGCAAAGGAGCTGAATTAATGAGATACGGAGTTATCGGAACGGGCTGGATTGCAAAAGCGTTCATTGACGGCGCAAGACTGCTGACAAACGCCGAATTTTGCGCTGTTTATTCAAGAACGGAAGAAAGCGGCGGCAAATTTGCGGCCGAAAACGGAATACCCAAGGTTTTCACCGACCTTGAAGAATTTGCAAACGGCGATTTTGATGCGGTTTATATTGCAAGCCCCAACGCTCTGCATTATCCGCAGTCAAAGCTGATGCTCGAAAGCGGAAAGCATGTTATCTGCGAAAAGCCGATAACCGTTGAACCCTCTGAGCTTGAGGAGCTTCAGACGCTTGCCGCCGAAAAGGGACTTATCTATATTGAAGCCATCATGCACATGTTCAACCCCGCAAGACAGCTTCTCAAAGATGCGGTTTCAAAAATCGGCAAAATTTCAAGCGCACGCTTTGATTTTTCACAGCTTTCTTCAAAATATCCCGCCTACCTTGCGGGAGAGCTTCCGAATATATTCAATCCTGCCCTTGCGACGGGCTGTCTGATGGATTTGGGCATCTACTGCGTTTATCCCGCACTTGACCTTTTCGGAATGCCCGAAAAAATAACCGCCTGCGCCGATTTCATGGCAAGCGGAGCAGACGGCGGCGGAAACGCCTCGTTCATTTATCCCGATAAAACGGTCACATTGACATATTCAAAGCTCGGTCAGAGCAGGCTCGGTTCCGAGATAATGGGCGATAACGGCACGGTTTTCACCGAATCGATTTCTAAGCTTATTAACTTGAAACTCGCCGATAATGACGGCAACATTACCGAAATCATCGGCGATGTTCCCAAAGACCGTCTCATGGGCTATGAAGCGCAGAAATTTGAAGCTTTCATTGCCGACCCATCCGACCCGCTCTATTCGGAAGCTAAAGAAAAAGCCCTGCAGGTCAGCAGGGTTATGAAGCAAATCCGTGAAATCGCAGGAATAAGTTTTAAATAGGCAAAAATATATCCGTCTCATCCGGCACAAGCACGGTGAGACGGATTATCTATTTCTTTATTCCAAAGAACGAACCGACGGGATCCTCAAAAAGAGGGATTTTCGGCTGAACAAATGTCAGAATAACAAAAGCAAGTGCAAAGATACACAGAATGACAACAGCCGTCACATTCAAAGCACACGGAACGGGTTTTCGGCTCATAATTCGGGTTTCAAGAAGATACGCCGCAGCGGCAGCCAACAGGAAGGTTAATATATTAAACCAACCCGGCGCATTTCCGAAAGCGCCGACGCAGGTGTAATACAGCACGGGTATCAGCACAAGCCCGAGGCTTATTCCCGCAAGCTTTGAAGCCCCGAAGTTTTCATTTTTTCTGCCGATAAAAAGGTATTCAACGAATGCAAAAACAAACATCGGGAAAAACAGCAGTTTCATGTGCTCCCATGTTGACTCATTCACCGCCGCAAACGGTGCGGCAATGACGCTTTGATTGCTCCACCCATAGACAAAATGGAGCAGCGTTCCCGCCGTTGCCGCAAAAATAAATCCCGCAGCCTGCCACCGCTTTAACTCTTTGCTCAAACCCTCTGCCCCCGTTAATCATCACTTCAAGCATAAGTATATTCAATACAGATATTTATATTACCGCTGAAAAAATTATTCTGTCATTTTCAAAGCGTTACTGTATTTCTGAAAACATATATTAGCACTTTTTGGCAAATCAAAAGAAAACAGAAAGCTTTTTATTTGTTTTTCAAAAAACTTGTTGTAAATATGCACAAAAATTTAAAAATATATGAATGAAGCTAAAAAAGAACTTATCTATATCTTATGTAGAGAGTATTACTCATATGAATGTTATCTGTTTTTCAAAAAATGTTTCATTACCTAATCTGTATTAAAACAATTGTATTCGACCGCAGTCGAATTTTATATAAATTATAAATTTTTTCTCAAAAAGAGGAGGTTTTTTTAAGTGAAAAAAACAACAAAAATGACTATTGCGATACTTCTAACCATCATTATGGTATTCGGTTCGTTTGGTGCTGGAAACTCTAATCTTTTTTTCAAGTTGTTTGAGATTAAAGCATCCGGAGTGCAAGCAGGTATATTTCTTTGGCCAGTACCTTCTTCTTATTCTCTGTCACAAGGCTATAGTTCTAGCCATAAAGCAATAGATATTCAGAAGTGCGCAAACCAAAATGTAATTGCATCTTATTCCGGAGTCGTGTATAAACTTGATTCCGGAACAAATAGTTCAAGTTCAACAGATAGCTCATACGGAACAAGCATGATTATCAAGCACAATATTAATGGGAGTGTTTACTATACCCACTATGCTCATATGGTTAAAGATTCAATCCCTCAAAGGCTCCGAACAATTGGCGCAAGTGTAAGCCAAGGTGAAATCATAGGAAAAGTTGGAAATACAGGAAATGTTTCTGGATCTTCTGGATATCATTTGCATTTTTCTATTGCAGATAGCACAGGCGTATGGAACGGACGATTCAACAACACTCCAACAGATAGTAGGCACAACATAAATAGTTCTAGCGGTGTGTCATACAGATACAGTATTGAACATGAGCACGACTTTAGTGTTTATCTGTATTACTGGGCAAAACATCCTCACTACAATGATTATAAATGCAAATACTGCGATGCTAAGCAGGAAAACAGAAATGAAACAAATTATGTTGCATCATGTGAATTGTGCAATCACACCCATAGTTATACAGCCACTTCGGCATCATCTGCCACATGTGAGTCAGGCGGATACACGACATATAACTGTTCATGCGGAGACAGTTATACAACATATACAAACGCCTTAGGCCATAACTACAGTATTTTATCATATAATGAAAACGCACATCCTCATTATGCAGTTTACAAATGCAGCAGGTGCAGTTCAACAAAAAGGACTTCAGAAACCGGTTATCTGAAATCATGTATAGATTGTATTTTCAGCGGTAAACCGGTTTTAACAGTTACACCGGGCACAAGCAAAACAGAAACTATTTTATTGTCAAGCGTTGTAAACGGTGCCGAATATTATGAATATAATATTAAAACTTACTACGGCGATGAAAAGGTTCTATTCAGATATAGTGATGAAGGAGAGCCGGTATCTGTCATTCTTGATTCAGGCAAATATAAAGCATATGTAGTAATTTACGATAGATTAGCGTCGTATACATTAAAAAGTGATGAAGTAATATTCACCGTTGATGGCGTCTCCGAAGAAATAAGTACAACGGCATTCCAAAACGGATATTCAATATACTTCAACGCTAACGGTGGTTATGGCGCACCGTCGTCTCAAAGCGGAAAAACCTCTTATACAATTCCGCCAACTACGCCCACACGAAACGGATATTCATTCCTTGGCTGGTCAAAAAACAGTAGTGCTTCATCTGCAAGCTATAAAGGCGGAGACTTCATTTATCTTGAAAACGACACAACGCTTTATGCTGTTTGGGAAAAAGATGAAATCTCCGAGGAAACGACAACAGCAATCCGAAACGGATATTCAATATACTTTAACGCTAACGGTGGTTCGGGAGCACCGTCGGCTCAAAGTGGAAAAACATCTTATACAATTCCGTCAACAACACCAACAAGAAGTGGATATACATTTCTCGGTTGGTCAGAAAACAGTTCAGCAATTTCTGCCGGCTACAAACCCGGTGACACAATAGTGCTCTCAACCGATACAACCCTTTATGCGGTTTGGCAAAAAGCAGAAGAGCCCACTACATCACCCAGTAATACTTGCCCTAACTGCGGAGAAGAATTCACGAGTGAAGAAGAATACAATGAACATATTTCAAACTGTGACTCAAATAACGGCAATAACAACAATTCGGGTGTTAGTTTATTTGGATTGATATTAGCATTTTTTGCAAGTATTATAAGCTTTATAGGAATGGTTCTAATGTTTCCGCTTCTTCTGTTTTAATAGGTAAACTTAGTTTATTTATAACAAATCAAAAAATTTATCTACACTATTCTGAACGTTTTTTGATAACAAAACTTAGCAAACAAGCCACCAATTGTAGCTTACTACTTGCACCGCCGTGAATACCATTCGGTAAACGGCGGTGCAATTTTTAAGGGCTAATCCGTGTGCTCGCCAGCCATTATTTGCATAGAATTGTTGATATATAACGATTTTTTGTAGGGAACGCCGTCCTCGGCGTTCCGTGGGGTTTGGTGCGTTTCACGGACAACCGCAAGGCTACGGATTGATTTCAATTTGTAGCGGACGATGCTCACATCGTCCAAAATGCAGAAATAACGGATTTTTCAGGATTCAAGGTAGGGCGGGGGCTCGCTCCCGCCGTTTTGGATTTATAAAGAATATATCATTTATAGAAAAATTTAACAAATTATTCGCCCATGGCGAATTGGTTCGTCGGGGACGCCGAACCCTACGGATTTTACCGTTAGCAGTTCATATTTCCCGGAACGCTGAGGACAGCGTTCCCTACGAGAAAATCGTACTGATATCAGGCGTTTTCAAGCAAAAACCGTAGGGGACGGGTCGCCTGTCCCGCATAAAAAACCGTTTCAACGGATTTTAAAAATTTGTGCTTTTTCAAGCGGGAGAACGCAGTTCTCCCCTACGGTGTTGCCGAGGTTTTTCTGCTGTTTTCCCGGAACGCCGGGGACGGCGTTCCCTACTGAATTTTGTGCTTTTGGGGATAATATCGTTTATCCGTAAGTTAATCAATCCTCCGTCATTTGCTTCGCAAATGCCACGCTGACGGCGCCGTCCCCCTTTGTCTGCTTCGCAGACATTTCCCCCACACTGCGGGGGAATCGACCTTTTCAAAGGAGGCCAACGAAGCAGTAACCTACTGCATAGGCTCCTTTGGCAACTCCCTCCGTCACGGCTGCCGCCTCGGTCGGTGCTTCTGAGCTTTCGCTCAGAGGTTGCCACCGGCAACCCGCACCCTCAAGAGGGAGGCAGATCGCTGCCCGTAGGGCTGAGGATTGGAAAGGACGCTGAATAATCAAGGTTCACGGTCACACAGTTCGTTCCGCTGAAAAGCGAAATGCAATTCGTTCTTTCATATGCCGCAGGCATATTTCATATTTGCGAAGCAAATATTTCACAGCAAAGCTATTTCACTCGTTCCGAAGGAACGAATTTATTGAAAAAGCACTTCCATTTTTTCTTTGCCCGAAGGGGAATTTACTATGCGGTAATTTCTTCTCGCCCTCTGCTCTTTTTTCTAAATAGTCTTATGTTTTTGTAGGTATGTTATCTTTCAATAGACCAAAGAATCATATCTATTTTTCTTGGTGTCCAAAAATCTGTATTGAATTTATGATTTAACTCATCAGCTTTTTCTCTCATTATTTCTATCAAAATGACACCGTCGCTTTTTTTCAAGGAATTGGGATTCATTTTATGCAGTTCATTGCAATATTTGGAGATATATAATTCTTTAAGTCGTTTTGCAACAAATTGGTCTATTGTTCCGAATTTTTGAGGAAAAATCACCGCTAATAATCCGCTTGCACCCGCTGCGCCAAGTCCGTGTATCTTGGTTGCCAAATCTAAGCATTGTTCAATATCGTTATGATTCATTGTAAATATCTGAATTTGAATTTCGGCAAGTAAAGATAAGTTATCTTCGTCAACATATTTTTTTAATGCTTTTCTCGTTGTTGCCAAACGATTTTTTTGCGTGTATTTCCATACAAAATATTTGTCGTATAAGAAATCATAAAAATCTGTAACTGATAAAGCTTTTATTTCGTCTGCATTAAGATTTTCAATATATTTTTCTATTGCAATTTGTTCTTCCTTTAAAATTTCGTAATAATGGTTTAGTGCTCTTTCCCAATCCTCTTTTGAACCGTTTTCCCATAGAAATTTGAGAGATTTTTCTTCTGTAGCATAGCTTTCAAAATTTTTTATTGTCCTATTATCATTATCAATAAGACTTTGCTTTTTTTCATAATAACACACTTCGTCTGTATTTAATTGCATTGATACTTCATCAAATTTAATTTCATCTATACCATTATTTTTGGATTCGTTTTTGAAGTTTATAATTCTTCCTGCTTTATAGCTTTTATGTAGCTTAACTATCAAAAAAATAACTGCCAAGCCAACAAACGCAATAAGAATATAGCTCCCGATTTCTTCAAAAAGACTATCAAGAATTGTCATATATAATGCACCTCAAAATCTTGCTTTAAATAATTGTATCATAAAAAACAATGTTTGTCTATTTTATAAAAAATAATTTATAATTAAGAATTTTCACACAGTATGGATGTTTGAAAATCCTCGAAACATCGGTATTTAAGTAATAAAAAATTCGTTTTTCAAATTTGCAAAACAGCTGTTTCTCTTGTTCTGCAAGGAACGAATTTCATTGAAAAAGCACTTCCGAAGAAGTGCTTTTTCTTGGCCCGCCCGAAGGGATTCGATTCGCACGCCTGCGGGCGTTTGGTCGCTCGCGGTCACAACGCTCCACCGGAGCGTTGCTCTGTGCCGCTCGTCCTTCGAATCCCTTATCATGCAAAAAACCGACAGGTCAGTCTTCGACTGCCCTGCCGGTTTTGGCCCGCCCGAAGGGATTCGAACCCCCGATCTTCAGAATCGGAATCTGCTGCGTTATCCAACTGCGCCACGAGCGGAAATGTTAAGTTACTATGAGAATATACACCAAATCGGGTCAAAAGTCAAGGCAATGCCGCACAATAATTATTGCACGGTATTGCCCCGTTTAAATCGTAATTATTTGATTTTTTCGATAACCTCGCCAGAGGTCGGCTTGGTTTTGTCGATGAACTCCTGAACAGCCTGAGCCGAGGGCATTGCTGCGGAACAGCTGTGAGCCGAAACAAGCATTGAAGCCGAAGCCGTTGCAAATTCAAGCGCATCGGGAACGCTCTTGCCGTTCAGCAGAGAATAAATGAACGCCGATGCGTATCCGTCGCCGCCGCCGAAGCCTTTGAGCATCTTAACGGGGAACGGTTTAACCTTATATGCCGAGCCGTCGTTCAGGTAGGCAACGGAGCCTTCCTTGCCGTGCTTGATAATTACAATCTTATTGCCGTAAGAGAACCAACGCTTTGCGGATTCTTCATCGTCGGCGCAAACACCCTCGATAGCTTCCGTGAGGTCAAACTCCTCTCTTGAGCCGAGGATAATATCGCTGTTTTTGGCGGCGATTGAATAATAAATCGAAATCTCGTCCTTATTCTTCCATGTGTAGCTTCTGTAATCGATATCAAAGATAACGACAACGCCGTTTTTCTTCGCAAGGAAAAGAGTTTTGAGAGCCGCTTCTCTTGACGGGCTTGTGCAGAGAGCCGTGCCCGAAATAACAACAGCCTTTGCGGTCTTTATGTATTCCTCGTCAACATCGTCAACGCAGACCTGCAAATCCGCAACGCCGTCACGGTACATAAGAATACTGCTCTGAGTGGGGCTGAGAATTTCGGTAAAGGTCAGGCCAAGCTTTTCGCCGTTTTCGCATCTGAAAACATGAGAAACATCAATGCCGTCAGCCTTGAAATAATTCTCAACATAATCGCCGAACTGATCGTCGGATACCCTTGCGATAAAGCCGCACTTTGCGCCGAGCCTTGCAAGACCGACTGCAATATTTGCGGGCGAACCGCCGACATATTTATTGAAATTACTGCTCTGAGAAAGCGGCATATTCATATCGGTGGGGTTAAAATCGATTGCGATTCTGCCGATGGGGATAACATCCAAAGGCTTGGTTTTGTCAAATTCAATATAACTCATTTCGTTTCTTCCTTTCATGCTTTTCCGGCACAGCCGAATATTTCAATATGTCTGAGCGCATTTCTGTATGCGCCCTCAACCTCGGCGGTCTGCAAATCATAATAGCCTTTTATGCTCTGAGCGTCATAAGCCGCTCTTGCGCTCTGCTCAACGCTGTCAAAGGTTGCGGTTGCAATATTAATCTTGCTGATTCCGAGCTTTATGCATTTTCTGAAATCATCGGGGAGGATTCCCGTTCCGCCGTGGAGAACGAGCGGGGCTTTGACCAAAGCCGCCGTTTCTTCAAGAATATCAAAGCGGAGCTTCGGCGCTTGCTTATAATTTCCGTGGGCATTGCCGATTGCAACGGCAAGAGCGTCAACGCCTGTTTTTTCGCTGAATTCAAGCGCCTGTTTGGGCGAAGTGCAGTTAATTGCAATGTCTTCGCTGCCGTCCTCGCTTCCGCCGACGCAGCCTATTTCGCCCTCGCAGTCCGCTCCGTATTCGGCGGCAAGCTGTTTCACCGAAGCGGTAACGGCTGAATTTTCTTCAAACGGAAGATGAGAGCCGTCAAACATAACGCTCGTAAAGCCGATGTCAAGCGCCTGCTTTATTTTTTCCGTAGTTTTGCCGTGGTCAAAATGAACGGCAACCGGCATCGGGCTGTTCTTTGCGGCGGCAACCATCAGCGGGCCGATAAGCTCCAGCGGCGAATGGTTCAGCCTTACCTCGGCAATCTGAATGATTGCCGGGCTTTTTGTTTCTTCAACCGCTTTGAGAACGCCGAGAACCATTTCCATATTTGCAACGCTGAAGCTGCCGACGGCATAGCCCTCTTTCTTTGCCTTTTCCAAAAGCGGTTTCATGTTAACAAGAGGCATCCTGAGTCCCCTCCTTGAATTTTCCGTAATAAATTGCGGCGCAGACTGCGCTTGTCAGCGGCAGGGTCAGAAGCATACCCATACTGCCCGCCAAAGCCTGCAAGATTTCCGCAACGATAAGCTCTTTATTGACAACCTGCTCGATATTTGCGTTATAAGCAACAAGCAGAAGAACGCAGGTCAGCGAACTGCCGATATAGGCAAGCACAAGCGTATTCGCCATCGTTCCCATCATATCTCTGCCGATTGTGAAGCCCGATTTCATAAGCTCGGATGGCTTAATATCGGGTGATTTTATTCTGAGCTCATAAAGCGATGATGAAATTGACATTGAAACATCCATAACCGCACCGACAGCGCCGACTATTATCATTGCAAAGACGATAGCTTTCAGATTAATCGGATTGTCGGGATAAAGCTGGAAAAGATAGATTGACTCCTCCTCCAGCAAGCCCGTCATATTAAGGAATTTATCCATTATCAGAACGATTAATCCCGAGCAGATAACGCCGCTCACGCAGCCGATAAAAGAGCAAAGAGCCTTAACATTAAAGCCGCTGATTATGCTCAGCGTCATCGCCGTTATGAAAACGCACACGGCAATCGACCAGAAATAGATGTTCCTGCCGTTAAGAATTGCAGGGATAAGCACAACAAAAACCGCAAGGCAGGTGTAAAGAAGCGAAATGACGGTTTTGACGCCCTGCATTCTTGAAAATACGATAACAAGCAGGCAGAAAATGACAAGCAACCAGATGAGCGGAGTTATTCTGACAAAATCGCCGAAATAATAATTCAGCGTTCCGTTCTGAGTGTAGCCCTCAACGAGAATTTTATCTCCCTGCTCAACCTGACGGGGGCTGAACGCATAGGATTTATCAATCTCCTGAATAACTTCAATCGTTTTGCCTCTCAGGGAGGTGTTGAGAGCCTGCGCCTTGAAATGAACGGTCAGAAACTCATTTTCGCCGCTGACATTGCCTTTTTCAACCTCGGTGACACGGAGAACCTTGCATTTTATTGTTTCGCCCTCCATCGAGCCTTTGAAAATCGTTCCGCCGCCGACAACCGAAAGATACCCCGCAAGAATAATCAGCGCCGAGACAAAAACCGAGATAATCTGATAGACAGCCTGCCTGTTTTTCATTGTTTCACCTGTTTTTTATTTTGTAACCTTTTCTGCTTTTCTTTCTTCAATCTCGGCAACCATTTCCGCCTGCTTCTTCTCGGTTATCTTATAGAAGAACATGGGAACGGCGCAGGCAAACATGCTGATAACGCCCGAAAGAATGAGCATGTTCCAAAGTGTGTTTGCGCCCTCCGGGGAGATAAAGCCGGTTTCGGAGTTTATGCCCGCCGCCGAGAACGATATAACGCCGATGAAAGCGCCGACAGCCATGCCGATTTTGTTGATAAGGGTCTGCATTGCGAAGCAGATTCCCTCGCCTCTTTCGCCTGTTTTCCACTCGAGGTAATCAACCGTGTCGCCGATCATAGCGTATGTAATAATATTGTTAACACCCTGAGGAATGCCGAGAAGAACAAGACCGATTGCCGCAACAACAAGCTTCCACGGTGCGTCATAGCCGACAAAATACATAACCGCCATAACAACGCCGCCGAAAAGATGAACGGCAATATATGTCCATTTTTTCGTGAATTTCTTTGACATCCACGGAACAAGAACCGAAGCGACAAGGCCGCCCGGAACAACAAGGAGAGTTATAAGGCTGTAGAAGCCCTCATTCTGAAGAACATACTTTGCAAAATAAAGGCCGCCGGTGTATGTATAAACCATTCTTGCGCCGCCGAGAATGCCGGAAAGCACGATGAGAAGAAGCTGTTTATTCTTGAAGAGAAGCTTCAGATTGTGGCCGAATGAGGGAGGATTGTCGGTTGCGGTGAAGCGTTCCTTGGTGTTTTTGAAGCCGTAGTAGAACATCGGGACAGCCGCAGCAACAAGAACAACGGCGCAGATGAAATAAGTCCATTTGAGTGTGTCCGCATTTGCGGTTTCCATTCCTGCCTTAACCGTTCCGATAAAGGATTCGGCGGCTTCATTGACCGTCATTCCCTTGGTTGCAACAAGCTTTGCAATTGCATCTGCCTTATCGGTGATAATCTGAGAGATATCAGCCTGTGTATACTTGAACTTTGCGGTTATACCGTTTGTGATAACGGGAACAAAAACGGTAACGATGCCTGCGCCAAGAGTGCAGACAAGTCTTGTGACCGTCAGAATGTTTCCTCTGACAACGGTATCGTTGGTCATGCAGGTGGAAAGTCCCCAATAAGGAACATCGGCAACGGTATAAACCATGCTCCAGATAACATAAATGACAGAGATGATAACAAATGTTGAGGTCGCCTTTGAATTATAAACCGGGAGGAAGCAGGCGATGGTCATAAATGCAATCGGGATAGCCATCCATTTAAGATAAGGGCGGCATTTGCCCCACTTTGTACGGGTCTTGTCAACGATGCTTCCCATGATGGGGTCGTTGAAAGCGTCAAAAACTCTTGTGCCGAGCATAAGATAAGCAACAGCCATCGAGCCGCTGAGCGCTCCGACAGTTACGCCGTCAGCGCCGAAAAGAAGCGCATCGGTGAGAAAAATCGTCAGGTAAGAGCCGATAATCGTGCAGATGAAATTCTGACCGAAGCCGGCTACGCTGTAGGCGATTGCCTCTTTTGGCTGAACGCCCTTGTTCGGAGTTGTTCCGAACAGCTTGTGGAGAAATTTGCTTTGGTTAAGTTTGCTTTGTTCCATTGGTTCAGTTCCTTTCTGTTATATTTATTATTAAAGATAATAGTAACCTTATAGAAAGTTTATAAATCAAACTAATGATTTATAAAAATCAAGCGCTTTGAACCTTGTTCGGGTCTGAGAAAGAAGAAATTTTTCGCAGACCTGAGCAAAGCGGATTTCATCCCGTTCGGGCATTGAAAAAGAATAAATTCTTTCAATCGGATTTGCGCAGACATGGCGCATTGCGGCAAGAACGGTTGCGTTTATTATTTCACCGCCGCCGCAGTTTTTGCAATAAATACAGCCGTCATCAAGATTGAGAAAGGCTTCTCCCGACGGCTCGCAGCCGCAGCCACGGCAGACGGTCAAATCGGGCATAAAGCCCGAAAACGCCGCAATTTTAAGCTCCGTTACGCCCTTTAAGAAATTGTTTGAGCGCCGCCCTGTTTCAAGCAGATGCATTGAGTTCAGAAGCACCCGCAGATAATTCCTTGCAGGCTCCATTTCGGGCGCAAGCTCTGCGGCAACAGCGCAGAAATACTGCGCCAGCGCAAGCTTTTCGATATCTTCCCTCAGCCCGAAAAAAACTTCCTTTGCCGAAGCGTCGTCGATTATGTAGCTGTCCCTGCTCTTATAGATTGAAAAATCCGCATAGCAAAGGGACTGCGTTGCGCCGTGCATACGGCTGTTTATTTTCTTGGCTCTGTTTGCAAAAGCCCGGAGCACTCCGTATTCGGAGGTGAGCAAAGTAACAAGTCTGTCACTTTCCCCCGTGTCCGTCACTTTCAGCACCAGAGCGTCGGTGTTCATTCTCATTTTGATTTGCCCCCGCCGCACCGTTTCGGGCGCAGTTTCTGAATTCAAGATAATCTCCGACCGAGCCGGATTTTGAAAATTTTCTCCATGCCTCTTGCTTATCCATTTTTATCATCCTCCCGTTACTAATTTAACACGGCAACGGAAAAATATAATCGGGAAAAATAAGGCATTTGAAATTTTAATCAAGCCCGAAATTATGGATAAGCCCCTCTCGGTTGCGCCAGCCCTCTTTGACCTTGACCCAGCATTGGAGATTGACCTTGCATTGGAAAAAGTTCTCCAAATCAACTCTTGCTCTCGTTGAAATTCGTTTGAGCATTTCTCCCTTTTTGCCGATGATGATGCCCTTGTGCGAATCCTTTTCGCAGTAAATCGTCGCTTCAACATCCATGATGTCGCCGTTCGGACGCTCACGCATTTTTTCAATGCTGACCGCAACTCCGTGCGGCACCTCCTTATCGAGCAAAAGCAGCATTTTTTCACGGATTATTTCAGCCGCAAGCACCCTTTCGGGCTGGTCTGTCAGAGTATCGTCGGGGAAAAAGTGAACGGATTCATAAGCAAGCTTTTCAAGCTCCGAAATCAGGGTGTCAACATTCTCGTTTTTGAGTGCGCTGACGGGAACAACCGCTTCAAAGTCAAATTTGCTTGTAAATTTGACTATTCTTTCCATCAGCTGTTCCTTTTGCTTTATTGTGTCAATCTTGTTGATTGCAAGCACAACGGGAACTTTTTCGGCTCTGACTCTTTTGAGAAGCTCAAGCTCGGTTTCTTTGATTTCTCCCTCGGGCTCGGTCACGAACAGGCAGACATCAACGCCGGTTATTCCGTCGCCGACCGCCTTTATCATTTTTTCGCCGAGCTTTGTTTTGGGGTGATGATAACCCGGGGTATCGGTGAAAACAAGCTGAGTATCACCTCTGGTTAAAACTCCCATGATTCTTGTTCTCGTTGTCTGCGGCTTTTGGGTGACGATAGCCACCTTCTGACCGAGCATTCTGTTAAGCAGAGAGGATTTGCCGACATTCGGGCAGCCGACAATTGCTGCAAAAGCTGTTTTTGGCATTTCTGACTCCTTATTTAATGTGTTTTTTGAAAAATGCTTTGATTCCCGACGGCCCTGCAAAAATAAAAACAAGGCTTGCGGCAACGCTGACAATCAGCAGAATCAAAACGGGAATATTTTTGCAGTAATATTCAGCCATGGCACGGAACGCCTCGGGCTGATAAAGGATTGTAACGCCGACTGCAACCGCACCGACTGCGGCAAAAAGCACCGCTCCTGCGGCGGCGTCCTTTGCCGCCTTGGCAAGAGGATTTCTTTTTCCGCCCGTTTCAATGTCAACCGCCCTTTCAACGGCGGTGTTGACCGCTTCAAGAGCAAAAACGGCGGCGCAGGTTATAATCAGAATTGCCGCCTGAGTTCTGCTGACCTCAAAGAAGTCATAGACTGTCAGAAATCCGAGCATATAAGACGCAAAGCAAAGGTGGATTCTCATGTTCTGCTCGTTTGCAATGCAGTATGTTATTCCTTTGAAAGCATAATAAAAGCTTTTGATAAGTTTTTTCATTCTTCGTCGTCATCCATGTAGTAGCTCGAATTGCGTTTTAAGCCGAGCTTTGTTAAAACGGTTTCTTCCTTTTCACGCATTCTGACGCTCTCAATGCCGCCGTTTACATGGTCGTAGCCGAGCAGGTGAAGCATCGAATGAACCGTCAGAAAGCCAATCTCTCTTTGCAGGCTGTGACCGTATCTGTCCGCCTGGTCGATTGCGTGGGGAATCGAAATAACAATGTCGCCGAGGATTTTCGCTCCCGTGTCCTGATTAATGTCGTAAACTCCGTTTTCACCCATCGGGAACGACAGAACATCGGTAGGTCTGTCAATGTTTCTGTATTCCTTATTGAGCTTCTGAATCTCATCGTCATCAACGAAGGTTACGCTTATTTCGGCGGAGCCGTCAAATTCTTCAAGCACCAGAACAGCCGTGCAGCAGCGGCGGACAAGCAGACGAACGCCCGTCGGTATTCTGACCTCGTGCTGTTCATTTGATATAATAACTTTAACCTTGCCGATCATTTCCTTTTTCTCTCCTCTTCCTGTTTTTCGTACGCCTTGATAATATCCTGAACCAATCTGTGACGCACAACATCCTTTTCGCTGAATCTGACCGTGCCGATATCTTCGATGTTTTTCAGTATTCTGACCGCATCTTTAAGACCCGAGCGCTTGCCGTCTGGCAAATCTATCTGAGTTATGTCGCCCGTAACGACCATTTTTGAATTGAAGCCGAGGCGGGTCAGGAACATTTTCATCTGCTCCGCCGTCGTGTTCTGCGCTTCGTCAAGAATGATGAAGCTGTCGTCAAGAGTTCTGCCTCGCATATATGCAAGGGGGGCTACCTCAATGTCTCCCCGCTCCTGATGCTTCTGAAAATTCTCTGCGCCGAGCATGTCAAAAAGAGCATCGTAAAGCGGTCTTAAATAAGGGTCAACCTTTGACTGTAGGTCACCCGGCAGAAAGCCGAGCTTTTCTCCCGCTTCAACCGCAGGCCTTGTTAAGATTATGCGGTTGATTTCCTTGGCTCTGAACGCCGTTACCGCCATTGCAACGGCAAGATAGGTTTTGCCCGTGCCCGCAGGCCCGACGCCGAAAGTGACGGTATTGTTTCTTATCGTTTCGATATATTTCTTCTGACCGAGAGTTTTGGGCTTTACGGGCTTGCCCTTTGCGGTTATGCAAACGCAGTCCGCCGCCATGTGAACCAATTTATCCTCGTTGCCCTCGTTGACAAGCGAGAGCACATACCGCACATTCTGATCGCTGAGCGATTCGCCACGGTTAATCAGGGTCAGCAGACCGTTGATTGCCCGAACGCCCTTTTGAACATTATCAGCCTCGCCCGTGACTTTAAGCTCCGAGCCCCTGCTGATAACCGAAACCGAAAATTCCTTTTCGATCAGTTTTATATTCTCATCAAAGCTGCCGAACAGGCTCACCGCCTGTTCCATCCTGTCAACATTTATTATCTGCTCAAACATAAGTCCAGCTCCTAAAGGCAGAAAATTATTACTGCTTATTATAACACGCTTTTCCGAAAAAGTCACTATAAATTAACAATTATTTATATAAATAAGCAGAAATTTTTATATTTTTTATTTATTATGCCCCAAAAGATATAAAGCTGCCGGAAATACATAATAGAAATCCCCCGGCTCTGAATTATGCAAAGCCGGGGAAACAGAATTATGCAAATAAAAGAACAATATGATAGACGATAAAGGTGACTATCCATGCCGTTACGGCCTGACAGCCGAGCGTGATTGCCGTCCACTTTCTGCTGTTCATTTCACGGCGTATTGACGAAACCGCCGCAACGCAGGGGATAAACAGAAGCGTAAAGGTCATGAACGAATAAGCCTGAGCAGGAGTGAACACCTGAGAAATAACGTCCGAAACTCCGCCCTCGCCCGAGCCGTAAAGTATGCCGAGAGTGCTGACTATCGATTCTCTTGCGATAAGTCCGCTGAGAACCGAAACCGAGCTTTGCCATTCGCCGAAGCCGAGCGGCGCAAATATCGGAGCAATCGCCTTGCCGATAACCGCAAGCATACTTTCATCGGGATTTGTTACATGCCTGAAGCTGAAGCTGAAATACTGAAGCGCCCAGACAACTATGCTTGCTCCGAGCAGAACCGTTCCCGCCTTTGTGAAGAAATCACGGAGCTTTTCCCAAAGATGAAGCCCGAGAGTTTTGGCGGTCGGCAGTCTGTAGGGCGGAAGCTCCATGACAAACGGAGTGTGACCGCCTTTAAGTATCGTTTTTTGCATGATGAACGCATATATTATCGCAACTATCAGACCGAGCGCATAGATTGAAAAAACGGTAATTCCGCTGTACGAAGCGAAAAGCGCAGAAATGAACACGGCGTAAACGGGCATTTTTGCGCTGCACGACATAAACGGCACGAGCATTATGGTCATTCGCCTGTCTTTTTCGTTTTCAAGCGTTCTTGTTGCCATCAGCGCAGGCACGGAGCAGCCGAAGCCCATGAGCATCGGCACAAAGGATTTGCCCGAAAGACCGATTGCGTGGAGCGCTCTGTCCATGATAAACGCCGCTCTCGCCATGTAGCCGCTGTCCTCAAGAATCGAAAGGAAAAGAAACAGCAAAGCAATCTGCGGAAAGAACGAAAGTATCGAGCCGAGGCCGCCGATAACGCCGTCGCAGACAAGCCCGACCGCCCAGTCCGCCGCTCCGAGATTAATCAGACCTTCTCTTGCGAACGAAGCAAATTTTTCGTTGAAAAGCATGTCGACAATATCCGTCAGTCGGCTTCCGAGCGCACCGAAAGTAATATAAAACACGCCTATCATAATCAGCGCAAACAGCGGAATTGCAAGAAAACGGTTTGTTACTACCCTGTCAATTTTATCCGAGGTTGAAAGCTCATGCGATTTTTTGCTGAGCTTGACCGCCTTTTCGCAGAGTGAGCAAATAAATTTATATTTCTGATCAGCAACAATAATTTCCCTGTCAATTTTCGGAGTTTCGATTTTTTTAACCAAGCCGTCAATAAAATCCGCTTCCGCCTCTGAAAGCTCAAGAGACTTTTCGGTCGGTTCGTCGCCCTCAATCAGCTTGACCGCAGACCAACGCAGAGGAATGTTTTTGCTTACACATTTTTCTCTGATTATATCCTCAACGGTTTCAACCGTGTTTTTCAGCGATTCGGTATAAATCGGCAGAGGTTCGCCGATGTTGATGTGCCTGTCAAGGTGATTTGACTCTCCCCTGTGGGCAAGCTCATGCTCGGCGGCGTGAATCAGCTTGTGAATGCCGACGCCCTTTGATGCGCTGATGGGAACAACTCTTATTCCAAGCTCGTTTTCAAGAACCTTGACATCAATCTTATCGCCCCGTTTTTCAAGCACATCAATCATGTTCAGGGCAATTACCATCGGCACTCCGAGCTCCGAAAGCTGGATTGTGAGGTAAAGATTTCTTTCAAGATTGGTGGCGTCAACAATGTTTATTATCAAATCGGGCTTTTCATCGATTATGTAATTTCTGCTGACAAGCTCCTCCGCCGAATAAGGAGAAAGTGAATAAATTCCGGGCAAATCAACAACGCTGATATCCGCATCGTTATGCTTGAGCTTGCCCTCTTTTTTCTCAACGGTAACGCCCGCCCAGTTGCCGACATATTGATTTGAACCCGTCAGAGCGTTGAAAAGAGTTGTTTTGCCGCAGTTCGGGTTGCCCGCAAGCGCATATCTGAGATTCATTTCTCCACCTCCACGCTTATTTCGAGCGCCTCGCTGCGCCTTATGCTCAGCTCATAGCCTCTGACATTTATTTCAATCGGGTCTCCGAGCGGCGCCTGCTTTCGCATGATTATCACCGCACCCGGAGTTATGCCCATATCGATAATATGGCGGCGAACCGCACCCTTGCCGCCGAGCGAATCAACAATTCCTTTCTCTCCCGGCTTCATTTTATCAACAGTTTTCAGCATTTTTCAATCTTCCTCTCCGAAATCCGCACAGTTAACCTTAACTAATTAATCTAAACTAACTTTACACCAATATTCCTGTTTTGTCAATGGTAATTAACACAAATAATCTCCCTCAAAGAGCAATTGAAACTATTGATATTGGCAAATCATTGTGATATAATATATTTTGTATTTTGAAACCGAAAGGATGTTTTGGAAATGAAAGAAATTACAAAAGATATGAAGATCGGCGAGATTCTTGATAATAACTCCGACCTTGCTCAGTTCTTCTTTGCAATGGGAATGCATTGCCTCGGCTGCCCCTCCGCAAGAAACGAAACGGTTGCTCAGGCTTGCATGGTTCACGGAACCGACGCTGACAAGCTCGTTGAGGATATCAACGATTATCTTGCAAAGAATGCTTAATCTTTCCGAAAGAATGCTCATGGCGGCGAAAATGGTAAGGCACGGCAGCGTTGTTGCCGATATCGGCACCGACCATGCCTACCTGCCCGCCTATCTCGTTCTGAACGGGATTGCTCCAAAGGCTCTTGCGTGCGATGTTCGCAAGGGTCCGCTTGCAAACGCCGAAAAAACGGTTGAGCATTACGGACTTGAGAAGCAAATCACCCTGCGGCTTTCGGACGGCTTTGACGAAATCGAGCCGTTTGAAGCGCAGGATTTTATTATCTGCGGCATGGGCGGCACTCTGATGGAACAGCTCGTTTCACGGACCTTTTGGCTGAAAGACAAATCAAAACGCATTATCGTTCAGCCCCAATCCCACGCCGAGGATATCAGAAAATTCTTTGTTGAAAACGGTTTCAGAATACTGTTTGAGGACGCCTGCGTTGACTCCGGCAAGCTTTACTGCGCCATGGCGGCGGAATACACGGGCGAAATAACCGAAAAACCGATTTCTTACATATACACGGGCGAACTGCCCTCCTGCAAAAAGGAAGAAGCCCGTCTCTATCTTCAGAAAATCGTTTCAAGGCTCAGGAAAAAGGCGGAATCCGAGCGGCTTCACGGCTCTGCCGACGAAGCGGAAAGGCTCGAAAAAATCATTGCCGAAACGGAGGAGAAAATCAATGCAATGCAAACCGACGGTTAAAGATATTTTCGATTTTATCAATTCATTTGCGCCGTTTGACAGGCAATGCGAATGGGATAACAGCGGTCTGCTTGTCGGCAATCCCGCCGCTTTGGTCAAAAAAATCGGCGTTGTGCTCGACATAACCTCCGATGCGGTAAAATACGCCGCAGAAAACGGAATTGACCTTATCGTCAGCCATCATCCCGTTATTTTCAGAGCCGCAAAAAGCTTTCTTGACGGCGACCCTGCGTTTATGCTCGCTCAAAACGGAATTTCGGCAATCTGCGCCCACACCTCGCTTGACATTGCAAACGGCGGCGTTAACGACGTCCTTGCAGAAGCTCTCGGCTTTGAAAATGCCGCTTCAATCTGCGAAGGCGAAGCGGAAATGCTCAGGGCTGCGGATATTCCCGAAACCGACGGAGAAAGCCTTGCAAAACTTGTTTCCGAAAAGCTTTCGGCGGGTGTCAGGCTTGCCGATTGCGGAAAAAGGATAAAGAGAATTGCCCTCTGCGGAGGAAGCGGCGGCGACTTCATTGAGGATGCGGCATCAGCAGGCTGTGACGCATACATAACGGGCGACCTGTCTCACCACGATTTTCTCAAAGGCATTGAATGCGGAGTAACTTTAATTGCCGCAGGGCATTTTGAAACCGAAAATCCCGTTGTATCCGTTTTATGCAAAAAGCTTAACGAAAACTTTGACTGCGAGACTGTTATAATACCGCAGACGTCACCCGTAAAATATTATTTTTAAGAGGAAAAAACTATGCCCCTTGACGGAATAACCCTGAATCTGTTAACAAAAGAGCTTTCACAATATATAATCGGAAGCAGAGTTGAAAAAATACACCAGCCCTCAAAAGACGAGCTGGTGTTCCATTTGCGAACCCGTGAGGGCGCATACCGCCTGCTTGTTTCGGCTTCTGCCAACAGCCCGAGGCTTCATCTGATTTCGGGCGCTCCCGAAAATCCCGCTTCGCCGCCCATGCTCTGCATGCTGTTCAGAAAGCATCTGACGGGTGCGACAATAACGGGAATTCGTCAGCTCGGGCTTGACCGTGTTGTCTTTCTCGACTTCTCTGGGACAAATGAGATAGGCGACAGCGTAAACTTCACTCTCTGCGTTGAAATAATGGCGAAACACAGCAATATAATTCTGATTAACGGCGACGGAAATATCGTTGACTCTGTAAAGCGAGTTGACTTTACTCAGTCGTCGGTTCGTCAGATTCTCCCCTCTCTGAAATACGAACTGCCGCCCCGTCAGAACAAGCTGAATCTGACCGAATCCGACCCCGAAGCGGTTGCAAAAGCGGTTGAAAGCTGCACGGGAAAGCGTCTTTCGGGGGCAATTCTGGAGACCGTTGAGGGCGCTTCTCCCTTGATATGCCGAGAGATTGCGGCATTTGCCTGCGGCGACGACATCGCTGTTTCCGAAATGAACGGCTTTCACCGTGAACGGCTCATTAAGAAACTTTGCGAACTGCGTGATACTCTGCTCAGCGGCAAGGGTGAACCGACAATGCTGATGCGTGATTCCGTAAAGCCTTTTGACTTTACATTTACGGATATAACGCAATACGGCTTCACGGTTACTTCAAAGCGTTTTGACAGCTTTTCGGAGCTTCTCGACGACTTTTATTTTGAAAAAGACCGTTTTGAAAGAACCCGTCAGCGCAGTCAATCGCTGTTGAAGCTGCTGAACAATGCCGCCGCAAGAGCAGCAAGAAAGCTTCAGAGCAGAAAAGCGGAGCTTGAAGCCTGCGCCGACCGAGACACGCTCAGAATCAATGCGGAGCTTATTCTCGCCAATCAATACAGGCTTGAAAAAGGCTCGCTTTTCTATGACCTTGAAAATTTTTATGATGAAAACAAAACGGTCAGAATTGCCACCGACCCTTCGCTTTCTCCCTCGGCAAACGCTCAGAAATATTTCAAGGAATACCGAAAAGCGAAAACGGCGGAGCAGATGCTCGGCGAGCTTATCGAGCAGAGCGAGCAGGAGCTTGCCTATCTTGAAACGGTTATCGATTCGGTCAACAGAGCCGACGGCTACACGGAGCTTGCCGAAATCCGAAATGAGCTTTACGAACAGGGCTACCTCAAAAGAGCAAAAACCGATAAGGCTAAAAAGCAGAAACCTCTGCCGCCAATGGAATATGTTTCCGATGACGGCTACACGATTCTTGTCGGCAGAAACAACATTCAGAATGATATCCTGACCTTCAAAACTGCCGCAAAGGACGATTCATGGTTTCATGTTCAGAAAATGCCAGGCTCTCATGTCGTTGTTATCGGCAACGGCGATATTATCCCCGAGCGCACCTGCCGTCAGGCCGCCGTTCTTGCCGCCTATCACAGCGGAGGGCGTGAATCCTCACAGGTTGCGGTTGATTATACCGAAGTGCGTTCGCTGAAAAAGCCGAGCGGCACACGCCCCGGAAAGGTCATTTATCACACATATAATACCATGTGGGTAACCCCCGACCGTGACATATGCGAACGGCTCAAAAAGAAGAAGTGATTAATAGGATTCAATAATGCTTTTTGAAGAATGCAAAGCCGTATTTAATTCTGCGATGAATTAATGTTATAGCAAAAATCGAACTATAATAACCCAAAATCTATTTCAGCCGAGTTCGTGCAATTTGTGCGGATTCGGCTGTTTTTATACCCAACTCGGATAATGACGCTTTTGTGAAAAATAAAAAAGACAATATTTTTCATAAATATCGCTTTGATTCTCGAAAAAAACGCAGAAAAAAATTCGCAGTTTTATCCTTTTTCTGTTGACAATGCTACGATTATGTGCTATTCTCATATTGTGAAATAAATAAATTTATTTATTGCGATAGCAATAGGGTTTATTGAGCGATTATTTCAGTCATTTATATATCGGATGTGGTTATCATTAAACACATTGCAAATATAATTACTGCCGCCAGATTAATTCTTTCTGTTCCGCTTATTTTTTCAAAGCCTTTTTCGGCGGCATTTTATATTCTTTATTCATTATGCGGACTGTCCGACATGGCGGACGGATTCGTTGCCCGGCGCACGAATACTGAGAGCAAAACGGGCGAAAAGCTTGACAGCGCAGCGGATTTTCTGTTTTTGGCTGTATGCTTCATTAAAATTATTCCGTGTTTATCCCTGCCGCCGTGGATTTGGGTATGGGTCGGAATCATTTTTGCCATCAGAGTTGTAAATATTGTTATAGGATTTATCCTACACGGAAAAGCATTTGCAATGCACACCCCTCTCAACAAAATCACGGGACTTCTGCTGTTTTTGATTCCGTTTTTCATTCCTGTGTTTAATATTCTCTGCCCTGTTATTATTACCTGTGTTAGTGCAACTCTCGCATGCGTGCACGAAGGATATCTGATATTAAAGGATAAAGAATAATTTATACCTATTTTTTATTGTCTCTGAAATCAAGTAACCGACGGTTAAATCTTGTCGCAATTATTAACGGGACGGTTTTTGTCAGAGACAAATCGTTGTTGGTGTAGTTATAAATATATTTTTGCTCGTTTATAGAATGGAGATGATTATAAATGAGAATTGCTGCGTATCAATTTGCGGTATCCGGAAATATTAGTGAGAATTATAAAGAAATAGAAAAAGCAATATATCTCGCAAAAACTGAAGATGTTCAGTTGCTTATATTTCCTGAATGTTCATTAACAGGGTATCCTCCGAGGGATATAGCTAATTCGTCATGTGTTGATTTTAATCTTGTTCAGACAATGTGTGATAAACTTCAATCAATAGCTAACGAAAATGATATTTCCTTTATTATTGGAACTATATTCAAAGAAAAAGAAATCTACAATAGAGCAATGTTGTTTCAGCCTAACAGTCAAATTAAGTTCTATGACAAGCGTGCCTTGTGGGGATGGGATAAAGATAATTTCGCAAAAGGCAGTAATGATGGAATATTTGAAATGGAAGGGATACAATTTGGAATAAGAATTTGTTTTGAAATCAGATTTCCTGAATTCTTTCGAGAACTATACAAAAGAAATACAGATATAAATCTTGTTCTATTTTATGATGTAGCAGATAAAGATGATAACGAAAGATATAACATGATTAGAGGACACTTACAAACTCGAGCAGTTGAAAATGTTACTACCACTATTTCTGTAAATGCTATTTCACCATTTCAAACTGCTCCGACAATGGTTTTTGGGAAATCGGGTCAGTGCATAAAAGAATGTGTTAGAAATAAACCTGAACTTCTGATTTATGATTTTGAAAAGACAGATAATGATTTCGGCGAAAATGGAAGGACATCAATATCTGATATGCTGATTGTGTAGAGTGCAATTGATATTTCAAGACAATGAATTGGACAACTTCCGGTTTTGTGATAAATTAACGAATTAATCAGTGCAACAAAAAATACGCAAGCATCAGTAGGGAACGCCGTCCTCGGCGTTCCGTGGGATTTAATATGTTTTCACGGACAGCCGCAAGGCTACGAATTGTTTTTCATTTTGTAGTGGACGATGCCCACATCGTCCAAACGAACTTTGTTTCATTATTCGCCTGCGGCGAATTGGTTCGTCGGGGACGCCGAACCCTACGGATTTTTGTGAATTTGTCCGTTTTCAGGTAGCAATCGTAGGGGACAGTCACCCGTCCCGCATAAAAACCGTGCCATTGTTCTTATGTTTTACCGGAACGCTGGGGACAGCGTTCTCTACGAGGACTTTGTGCATTTTCGGGTTCTTTCAGGCGGGCGAACACAGTTCGCCCCTAACGATATTGTCACTGATTTCGGCTGTTTTTTCATAACACCGAAGACGGAATTTCTGCATTTCAATGCCGGAGAAATAAATCCGCTACGACATGGTGGAATTTTGCGATTTGAAACAAAATCGGAATTTGGAGGTCACAAGGATATGAGACAAAAATATACATTCTTTGATGGCGGTACAATAGAATTTGATGACACAAGAAGCGTGAAAGAACTCATTGCATACGCTTTCGATTGCTTTGGGTATTATGAGCCATTTGGCATTGATGTAGTATCATTGTTTCAACCTCATCACTCTAAAACAGATACCGGGTGGTTTACTACTGATATCAAACGAAGTTGTGCAGATGAAATAGAATATCCGAATGAATTGTGTTTTGCGTATTATCTTCCTGACACATTCTATTTTGCTGAAGGTGGCTGGGGGCACCATATGAATGATCTTGGTAACCATCCCGTAATACCTAATCCGATTTCTCTTAGGATTAGATTTGATGGATTCGATAACACGGTTATAATTAACGGTAAATATTGCTTCCATGATATCATTAATGCTTTGATAAGAACCGGTTATATATCCGATAAATGTAAATCTTTGAAAGTGTTACCCGTAGGTTGTGCCAATAAATCTTATTCCATCCCCTTTTCCGATCCTATAATGAGATTCTCGCTAACAGATTTTGAAAAAGCTATCCAACAGTATAATTCAAAATACATCAAGTCAGAACAAGGCGATTGCATATACCATGAAATTTTGCAAATTTGCTAATAAACACTACAACCAAAAAAATGTTAAACTATTAATATAAACAATCTATTGAGCAACATAGCTGACAAAAAATATATTAATAATTTTGACAATGTGATATATACAAAAAGGAAAATACATTTCAGCTTTTGACATTATTGCAAGATATGATAAAGCAAATAAGCATTCTAGAGAACGAACTTTCAAAACTTCCAATTCGTGAGGTATTAACAATATGCAAAACAACAGAGAATTTTGGGAAGCATTGGATGAACTGGTAGCCAATTCGGAAATTATAATTGACAGGCCAAAAGGAACTGCACATCCCAAGTATCCCGATTTCATTTATAAAGTTGATTACGGATATCTGAAAGATACATCATCCATGGACGGTGCAGGGATAGATGTATGGGTTGGAAGCGGCGAAAAAAAGATTGATGCGATAATGTGTATTGTTGATTTGATAAAAAAGGATTCGGAAATCAAAATACTGATTGGATGCACGGAAGAAGAAAAGAAAATAATATATGAAACACATAACGAAACCCGGTTTATGAAAGGTGTTTTAATACGCCGATAAATTCCGCTTTATTAACAAGTATTCGGAAAGGAGGAGCCCGAATGTTTTCTCCGACGCCTTTCGGCACGATGCTTAAACAGCTGCGTGAAGAAAAAGGTCTGTCGCAGGGTGAGCTTGCCGAGGAGCTGAACAAAACAGCTCAGTACATCAGCAACATCGAAAAAGGCAAAAACAATGCGCCGCCAAATGAGCACGATTTGCAGCTTTTGATAAAAAAGCTTGGTTTGATGGGCGATGACGCCGAAAAATTCAGGATGCTCGCCTATGCCGACCGTGGCATGCTTCCGCCCGAAATGTTCAGCTATGTTTTTGAACGGCCGTCGCTTATCGGGCTTATCCGCTGTGCCATGAACAATGAAATCTCCGAAGATTATTGGAACTGTTCAATCAAAAAAATAAACAACGCCGACATAATCGGCAGAAAGGAAAACTGATATGAGCCAAACTCCCGATTATGTTAAATATGCCGCTTCCGTCGTTCCGAGCGAACGGCAGATAAAATGGCAGGAGCTTGAATTCTATTCATTCATTCATTTCGGAATGAACACATTCACCAATTCCGAATGGGGCAACGGCAACGACGACCCCGAGCTTTTCAACCCCGAAAAGCTGGACTGCCGCCAATGGGCGAAGGTCTGCCAGCTTGCGGGAATGAAAGGCATGATTCTGACTGCAAAGCACCATGACGGCTTCTGCCTTTGGCCGACTGCCTACACGGATTACTGCGTTCGTTCAAGCCTCTGGAAAGACGGCAAGGGCGATGTTGTTGCCGAATGTGCAAAGGCTTGCAAAGAATTCGGCTTGAAATTCGGCATATATCTTTCGCCTTGGGACAGGCACGAGGCAACCTACGGCTCGGGCGAAGCGTATAACCGTTTCTTCAAAAATCAGCTTCGTGAGCTTCTGACCGCTTACGGTGATATCTTCTGCGTTTGGTTTGACGGAGCGTGCGGCGAAGGCCCCAACGGCAAGAAACAAGAATACGATTGGGAGGGCTATTACAAGCTCATCCGTGAGCTTCAGCCCAACGCAACCATTAATGTCTGCGGCCCCGATGTCCGCTGGTGCGGCAATGAGGCGGGCGTTTGCAGAAAGAGCGAATGGAGCGTCGTTCCCTATTGGCATTCAAACTATGAGCTGATTAACGCCGCAAGTCAGAGCGATGTTTCAAAGCCGCCTAAAAAAATAAATCCCACCGCCCTTGATCTGGGCAGCAGGAAAGCAATTAAAAAATGCAGCAAGCTGATTTGGTACCCCGCCGAGGTCAACACCTCGATAAGAAAAGGCTGGTTTTATCACGCCGACGAGGATTATTCGGTCAAACCGCTCTCAAAGCTTATGGAAATTTACTATAACTCGGTCGGTTCAAACGCCAATTTCCTTTTGAACATTCCCCCGACACCCGAGGGAAAATTCCACGAAAAGGATGTTGAAACCCTGCTCTCAATGGGTGCTCAGCTTGAAATAGATTTCAACGAAAATCTTGCCGATGATTCGATAATGACGGATAACCGCCATCTTGACGAAAAGCACACGGGTCAGGCGGCTCTCAGCCATGACCCCGAGGATTACTGGCACTCGGGCGACAATCCCGAGGGCGCAGAGCTGATTCTTGACCTCGGAGACGACTATGATATCGATAAAATCGTTCTCGGAGAGCATATCAGAACGGGTCAGCAGATTGAAAAATTTTCGCTTTATGCTGAAATCGACGGAAAATGGAAAAAAATATTCTCGGGAACGATTATCGGCTACAAGCGTATCTGCCGCTTCAAGGAAATGAGAATTCAGCGCTTCAAGCTCGTCATTGAGCAGGCAAGATGCTTTGCAACAATCGCAAAATTTGAGGCTTATTAATCCCACTCTTTCCAGATTTCGGGGCAATAGCCGACGGTTGCCTGCTTACCGTTGCGGACAATCGGGGTTTTGAAAAGCTCGCCGTGTTCGAGCAGCTTTTCCTCAACCGCCTCTTTGCTTGCAAGATATTTGATAAAATGCTTTTCGTAAGCCTTTGATTTTTCGTTGATAAGGGCTTCCATTGAGCCGACAGCGGCTTTGACGCTGTTGTATTCACCCTTGCTCATGCTCTTTTGAGAAAGGTCGATGAATTGAAACTTGATTCCCCTCTCCTTGAAATATCTCTGCGCTTTTTTGGTGTCAAAGCATTTATTTGTTCCGAAAATCTGTATATTCATTAATATCACTCCGTTTTTGGTATAATACTATGGTAATAAATATTCCTCAACAAGTCAATAGAGCAATAAAAATTCTTTCTTCATGCGGTCATTCGGCTTTCGTTGTCGGCGGGGCTGTCAGAGACATGCTCATGGGCGTTTCGGCTCACGATTGGGACATTGCGACCTCCGCTCAGCCGAGCGAAACCCTTGCCGCTTTCAAGGATTTCAGAACGGTTGAAACGGGAATCAAGCACGGAACGGTCACGGTTATTATCGATGGAATGAGCCTTGAGATAACCACTTTCCGAATTGAAAAAGGCTATTCCGATAACCGACATCCCGACAAGGTTGAGTTTGCCTCGGATATCTGCGAGGATCTCTCACGGCGGGATTTCACCGTTAACGCCATTGCGTATTCCCCCGAATCGGGCTTCGTTGACCCGTTCGGCGGCAAAGAGGATATTGAAAGTCAAATAATCAGATGCGTCGGAGAAGCGGACAGGCGTTTCGGCGAAGATGCGCTCAGAATTCTTCGTGCATTGAGGTTTTCGGCAACTCTCGGATTTGAGATTGAGGCTGAAACGGCGGCAAGCATTCACAGAAACTTCAGGCTTTTGGAGCATATTTCCTCCGAAAGAATATTTGTTGAAATGTCGAAGCTTCTCTGCGGCAAAAACGCAGGCAAAATTCTTAGAGAATATGAAGATGTGATTTTCTTCATCTTCCCTGAGCTTCGGGCGATGAAAGGCTGCAATCAAAATCACGAAAGGCATATTTTCGATGTCTGGGGGCACACGGTCAAGGCGGTTGAAACGGTAAGTCCCTCTCCCGAGCTACGCTTCGCCATGCTTTTTCATGATTCGGGAAAGCCCGAATGCAAGACAACCGATGAAAACGGAGTTGACCATTTTTATTCTCACGCAAAAAAAAGCAGAATTATTGCTTATAATATTTTGACAAGGCTCAAAACCTCGTCAAAATTCCGTGAACGGGTTTGCAATCTCGTTGAATATCACGATGTTCTGCCCGATAAAATAAGCAAAAAGACCTATAAAAAATATATTTCCCTGCTCGGATTTGAAACCGTAAAACAGCTTTTTGAGGTTCGTGCCGCCGATGTTTCGGCTCAGAACCCCGCCTTTTTGAACGAAAGCCTGAAAGCAAACGAAAAAGGGCTTGAAATTCTCGGCGATATTGAAAAAGAAAACGCCTGCATGAAGCTCGGCGATCTTGCAATCGGCGGAAAAGAGCTTGAAAACCTCGGATTCAAGCCCTCGCCCGAAATGGGAAAAATTCTGAATATTCTCCTTGACGAGGTCATGGAAGAAAAACTTGAAAACACTAAGGACGCTCTGCTCGGCAGAGCCATACAGCTGAAACAGCGCTGAAAGGAGCCGCTATGGAAACCGTAAAGATTGAAAATGCACAGGAATTTGACAGCTTTGTCCGTTCTAACCCGAAAGGTCACATGATGCAGACCTCGGCATGGGGAAAGGTCAAAAAGGAATGGGAATGGAGAGGCTTTATCAGCCGTGACGAAAGCGGAAAAATAAAAGGCGTTTGCGGAGTTCTGCTCCGTCAGATACCCATGACGCCGTTCAAGATGATGTATGCCCCGAGAGGCCCCGTCTGCGACCTTGCCGATAAAGAAACCGTCACCGAGCTGCTCACCGCAGTTAAGGAATACGGCATCAAGAACAAAGCATATACTTTTAAGATTGACACCGACACTCTCGCCTCAAACACGGAATATATCAGCCTGTTAAAGGAACTCGGCTTCACCTTCAAGGATCATAATGCCGCTTTCAACACGATTCAGGCAAGATACATTTTCAGGCTTGATATTGCAGGAAAGACCGAAGAAGAGGTCATGGCTTCGTTCCACCCCAAAACCCGCTACAATGCCCGCCTTGCGGCAAGAAAAGGCGTAACCGTTGAAATCAAGGGTGCGGAAGCCTGCGAAGAATTTCACGATCTTATGCTGATAACGGGCGAAAGAGATAATTTTGCAACCCGTGACGCTTCATATTTCCGCAGAATCATGGACGCATTCGGCGACGACGCAAGGATTTATCTTGCCAAATACGAGGGCAAAACCATTGCGGGCGCATTGAATGTTATCTGCGGCGACAAGGAGTGGTATGTCTACGGCGCAAGCTCCAACGAATACCGCAATGTCATGCCGAACTACCTTGTTCAATGGGAAATGATACGCTGGGCAATCGAACGGGGCTGTAATTATTATGACTTCAGAGGCGGCTACCCAGACGAGAACAACCCCCTGCACGGCATTTTTAAATTCAAAAAAGGCTTCTGCAACGACTACATGGAGCTCATGGGCGAAGCGGATCTGATTATCAACAAATTTGGCTTTAAAGCTGTTGACGCCGCTCAGAAGCTTGCAAAATCAACCCGTGGAATCCGTGCAAAGATAATCAACCGCAAATAATCATCGCTTCACAAATCAGACAACTACGAGTCAGAGACATTCTTTGACTGCTCAAACCTCCATAAAATCATTGGGGCAGCGTCGGCTTCGGCGCTGCCCCGATGATTTTATAATCTTTATTTATGGCTTTTTCTTTATTCTTGACCAATATTCCTTGGCGGCCTGTTCATTTTTGTTGTCGCCGAATTCGTAGTATTTTTTATTTTTCAGCGCATCGGGCAGATACTGCTGTTCGACCCAATGACTCGGAAAATCGTGGGCATATTTATAAAACTGCCCTTTGTTTTTGTTATCCTCGCCGTCATAGTGCATGTTCTGGAGCTGACGGGGAACGGGGCCCGTTCTGCCTGCCGATACATCCGCCATCGCCTCATTTATCGCATTATATGCCGAGTTGGATTTAGGGCTGTTCGCAACCAGCACCACGGCATCGGCAAGCGGAATTCTCGCTTCGGGCAGGCCGAGCATCATTGCCGAATCAACCGCCGCCTTGACTATCGGAATTATCTGAGGATAAGCAAGCCCGACATCCTCGCAGGCGCAGACAAGCAGCCTGCGGCAGGCGGAAACAAGGTCGCCCGCTTCAAGCAGCCGTGCAAGATAATGCACCGCCGCATCGGGGTCTGAGCCACGCATCGATTTCTGATAAGCGGAAATAATGTCGTAATGCTCGTCGCCGTCTTTATCATAGCGCATTGCGCTTTTCTGAGTCAGCGCTTTTGCATTTTCAAGCGTTATCAGCTTTTTGCCGTTATCCGAATTTGCCGAAAGCACGCAAAGCTCAACGCTGTTCATCGCCTTTCGGACATCGCCGCCCGCCGCCGAGGCAATGTGAGAATAAACTCCGTCCTCAACGGAATACTCCTCTCCCCTGTCCTCAGCCATAAAATCAAACGCTCTTTTGACGGCTTTTTCGATTTCAGCGGGGGTAACGCTCTTGAATTCAAAAACCGTGGAGCGGCTCAGAATTGCGCTGTAAACATAAAAATACGGATTCTCCGTGGTTGAAGCAATGAGAGTAATTGCTCCGTTTTCGATATATTCAAGCAGGGTTTGCTGTTGTTTCTTATTGAAATACTGAATTTCGTCAAGATAAAGCAGAATGCCGTTCGGCGCAAGAAAGGTGTCAAGCTTTGCGACAACCTCTTTGATATCCGCCGTGCCTGCGGTCGTTCCGTTGAGCTTAACAAGATGGCGGTCGGTCTTTTTCGCAATTATGCTCGCAAGCGTCGTTTTGCCGACCCCGGGAGGGCCGTAAAAGACCATGTTGGGCAGCTCGCCGGATTCGATAATATTTCTCAGCGGCTTGCCCGTGCCGAGCAAATGGGTCTGACCGACGATATCTTCAATTGTTTTCGGGCGGAGTCTTTCCGCAAGCGGAGCCGACATAAAAAATCACTGCTTTCTGAGATGCTGTCAAAGTTTTGAAACTGCCGAAGAATATTTTTCGGTAATGATAAGATAAATCGTGCCGTCCGAGGCTTCGGCAACCTCGCTTTGGGCGGTTTTTGCGTAGTTTTCGGGCGAATATGACTGCGTGTTGCTCTTGACGCTTTCAAGATAGGTTTCGAGAGAAGCAATAACACCCGCCTTGTCTGCGCCGTCTTTCAGCCTGATAAGAATAATTGCGTCAGCGTTGATATCGGGTTCTGCCGCTTCGGCAAAAACATATTCCTCAAACCGAGAAAGGTCAACGCCGAACAGCGTTTCAATCAGGCTGTCGGGCATGACCGACATTTCGGGCATACCGTCCGAAGCCGAAACGGATGCGTAAATTTCACTCAGCGGTTTCCGGGCTTCTTTGCCCGTGCAGGAAGCAAGCAGGCAAAGGCAGACCGCCGCCGCAAGAAAAACCGAGATAACTCTCTTCATAACAAACTCCTCCTTTTATTTTGCGCCGAGCCTTTCAGCCCAGATTTCATATGCGCCGTTGCCCTGATGAATAAAGCCGTCGCTGCAATACTTGCCGTCAAGGGCATATTTTTCGTTTTGCAGACCCGACATAATGTCTATATAGTCAAGCCGTTCATCTTCAAGGCAGATAAGCTTCATATTGTGGTTGAGGTTCGCAAGATTGAGATTGTTGAGATTCTTTTTCTGCGCCTGCTCAACCATAAAGGTTGTGCTGACAATATAAATATGAATATTCGGGTCAACGCCCCAAACGGAGTTTATCAGCTTGCAGTAGTTTTTGACCGTGCCCTCAACTCCGAATCCCGAAATATCGTTTATTCCGAGACAGAAATATATATTCTTCGGCTTAATCTCCTCAACCGCTTTGAGAAGCGGAGTTTCTTTGCCCTTATAAATCGGATGCTTGAAGCCCTTATCCGCCGCCATGCTTTTGCTCAGAGCATAGTGCACGGCATATGAGCCTGCGGTCAGAAACACGGTTTCTTTCATTATACCCTGCTTTGCACAGTAGCGTGAAAAACCGAGCGATACGGAATCGCCGACAAAAACCGAATCGGACAAGTCGGGCTTTTCGGTTGTTGAGCCGACGGGAGTGCCCGTTGATTCCTCAGAGGAATAAATAATTATTCTTTCGGGGAATGCAAGAGTCAGAAGCTCAGTCGGCTTTTCGGTTTGTGAAAGCGTTTGCGGCTGAGATTCTCCGACCGTTGACGGCACAAAAGCAGAATACTCCGCAGTCACCCTGTTCTGACGCCGTGAAGCTCCGATTTCATAATATCCGATTTTAAAAGCGACTGCACACAACACCAATACCGCAAAAAATACCGCTGTTTTTGCAAGCGTTTTCATCTGATACCCTCCGAAAAATCGCTTTTCTCATTTTTCAGAATTAAATTATAGCATAAAGACTTAAACTTGTCTATACTTTCCCGTGCTTTACATTTCGGAGAATTAATGTTATAATAGTATTATTATACTGAATGCGGAGAGCTTTTGCATGGATAAATTCAGAAAAGAATACCTCGGCTCGGGGATAACCGCCTTCGTTTCGGATTCCCACAGTTTCGGAACAGACGCAGTTCTGCTCGCCGATTTTTCCTCGCCGTCAAAGTGCTCCGTCTGCTGTGACCTCGGCTCGGGCTGCGGAATAATCCCCCTGCTTTGGTGCAAAAAAGAGACGGGCAAAATCACCGCCGTTGAGCTTCAGAAGCTTGCGGTTGAGCAGATTAATGCGGCAATAGAATATAATTCGCTCTCCGAAAGGCTCAGCGCAGTCAATGCGGATTTAAGAGATCTTAAAGGCTCGGTTCCGTTCGGCTGTTTTGACCTCGTGACGATGAATCCGCCCTACAAGGCGAGCGGAGCGGGAATTGAGAGCCGAAGCGGAGCGGATAAAATCGCAAGGCACGAAACGATGTGCACCTTTTCGGATATTTGCGCCGCCGCAAAAAAGCTGCTTAATTTCGGCGGCAGGCTCTGCATGTGCATCCGTCCCGAGCGGCTGTGCGAGCTTATGCTTGAAATGCATTCGGCAGGCATCGAGCCGAAAAGGCTTCGCCTTGTTGCAAAATGCCCCGGCAAAGCGCCGTGGCTTGCCCTGATTGAGGGGCGCAGGGGCGGCAAAAGCGGAATAACCGTTGAACCCGAGCTTTTCGTTCACGGCTCGGACGGAGGTTACTCCGAGGAAATGAAAAAAATCTACGGCGATTATCTTTTGGAAAACAGAGGTGAAAATTCTTGAGCGGAACTCTTTTTGTTGTCGGCACGCCTATCGGCAATCTCGGAGACACATCTCCGAGGGCGCTCAGCGTTCTTGAAAGCGTTGATTTCATTGCCGCCGAGGATACAAGAGTCAGCCTCAAGCTTTTGAATCACTTCGGGATAAAAAAGCCGATGATAAGCTATTTTGAACATAACCGTTTTGAAAAAGGCCCGATAATTGCCGAGCGTTTGCTGAAAGGCGAAAGCTGTGCAATCGTTACGGATGCGGGAATGCCCGCAATCTCCGACCCCGGCGAAGATCTTGTTAAGCTCTGCATTGAAAAAGGAATACGGATTGAAGCCGTTCCGGGTCCGTGCGCTTTTGCAACGGCTCTTGCGGTTTCGGGAATGCCGTCACGGCGTTTCACCTTTGAGGGCTTCCTGCCGACGGATAAGCAGGAGAGAAAAGCGCATATTGAATCGCTTATCGGCGAAAAAAGAACAATGATTTTCTATGAAGCCCCGCATAAGCTTGCCGCAACCCTCTCCGACCTTGCCGCCGCTCTCGGAGACAGAGAAACGGCAATAGTCAGAGAATTAACCAAAATTCACGAGCAGGTTCTGAAAACAACCCTATGCGCCGCAGCGGAAAAATATTCCGCCGAGAGCATAAAGGGCGAAATCGTTCTGATTGTTGCGGGCGCAGCTCCAGAGGAAAAAGACGAAATGACGCTTGCTCAGGCGGCGGACTATGCAAGGGAGCTCATAGAAAAGGGTGAGAGCAAAACGGACGCCGCAAAGATTGCCGCAAAGATGAGCGGCTTGAAAAAAGGCGATATATACAAGCTTTTGGTGGAGGAATAAAAATATGCTTCAATATTATTCGGAACGCCCGTATCTGTTTTTGATTTTTGCCGTGCTCATCGCTCTGACGGTGTTTGTCTGCATTATGGCAGGCAGAGCAAGCTCAAAAAGATACAAGGCAAACGAAAAAATCATGAAAAAGCTGAAAGAGGAGAACGAGCTTCGCAACGAGTTTGCCGTTTTGACAGAAACCCTTGCGGAAAAATCCGAGCCCGAAAGACTTTTTAAAGGCGTTGCTCTGAATCTGCAAAAGCGTGTTTCTGATGCGGAGGATATGATTGCCGAGTTTAACTCTCTCACATCCGAACAGCGGGAAATATACGCTCTTTCCGTCGTTGTCGAGGACGGCTCTGAAAAACTGAGCGAATTTTTCAGAGCAAGCGTTCAGCCCCTGACGGGAGCGGCGCTTGATGCGGTCAAACACATTTTCGGCGGTAAGGCGGCGGAAATTTTTGAAAGCGAATTTAACTCCTTTGACCCCGATAATGAAACCGCTTCGGTAATTCTCGCAGAGATTGAGAAAAAGGACGCCGAGTTTGCCTCAATTCTGCCTGAAAATGAGCTTTGCCGCAAAGCCGGAATGTTCATAAAGGAAAATTTTGATAAATTTATCTGAATAGAATCACCTCCCGAAGCCGAAAATATCGGTAACGGGAGGTATTATTATGGAATTCAAAGGAAGCAAAACCGAAGCCAATCTTATGGCGGCGTTCGCAGGCGAATCTCAGGCAAGGAACAAATACACCTTTTATGCCGACAAGGCAAAAAAAGACGGCTATGAGCAGATTGCCGATATCTTCATGAAAACTGCCGACAACGAAAAAGAGCATGCAGAAATATGGTTCAAGCATCTGCATGAAAACTCAATTCCGGGAACGGCGGAGAATCTGCTTGATGCGGCGGCAGGCGAAAACTACGAATGGACTGAAATGTATAAAGAATTTGAGCAGGTCGCATCTCAGGAGGGCTTCACGGAGATTGCCGCTCTGTTCAAAATGGTCGGTTCAATCGAAAAAGAGCATGAAAACCGTTTCAGAACCCTGAGCAAAAATCTTGAACAGGGAATCGTTTTTGCAAAAAGCGGCGAAACCGTCTGGCTGTGCCGCAACTGCGGTTATATTCATGTTGCCAAAGCCGCTCCGAAGGTCTGCCCGGTTTGCGCTCATCCTCAATCATTTTTTGAGGTCAGGGCGGAGAATTATTAACGCCGTTTGCGGCAAATACGCATCAAAAAAAGAGGCTCCCAAAGCGGAAGCCTCTTTTCTGTCAATAATAATTATTCGATTTCGTTTGAACCCGCATGGGAAACGCTCTCGGATTCTCTGAAAAGCAGGGAAATACACCAAACACCTGCAAGGGCAACAAGTGTGTAGACAATTCTGCTCAGAATTGCTCCCTGACCGCCGAAAATCCAGGCGACAATATCAAACTGAAACAACCCTATGCTGCCCCAGTTGAGCGCACCGATTATTACAAGAATCAGTGAAATTTTATCAAGCATTCGTTTCAACTCCTTAATTGCTTTTCAAGGATATTATTAGCCGAATGAATGCTTTTATACTTTTAAGGGCAGGAAATCTTTAGAAATAAAATTTAACATCGCTGTCTTTGAGCAGCGGTGCATTTTTATCTTTTTCGGAAAGAACGGGGTCGGTTATTCCCCAGTCAACTCCGATTTCGGGGTCGCAGAAGCAGACGCTTCTGTCATTTTCGGGGGAATAAAATTCATCAACCTTATATGAAATTTCAACATTTTCGCTCAGGGTAACAAAGCCGTGCAGACAGCCTTTCGGGATAAAGAGCATTTTTTTGTTTTCTTCGCTCAGTTCAACCGCAACCCACTTCATAAATGTCGGCGAGCCTTGACGGATATCAACCGCCACATCGAGAATTTTACCCTTGAGGCAGGTCAGGAGCTTCGCCTGAGCCATCGGGTCGGTCTGGCAATGCAGGCCTCTGAGCGTTCCTTTTTTTGCCGAAAAAGAACGGTTATCCTGAACAAAATCAACATTTATGCCGAGCTTTTCAAATTCTCTTTTTGAATATGTTTCGTAAAACCAGCCTCGGTTATCGCCGAAAACCTTCGGTTCAACAATATAAACGCCGTTAACGGCAGTTTCATTCAGCGTCATTGTCATTCTCCAATCCCCAGCACGGTCTTTCGCCGGGCTTATCGCTCGAATACAGAATTTTACCCTCTGCAACGGAGCGCAGATGCTGGCCGTAAGAGGATTTGCCGTATTTTTCAGCCGAACGGAGCAGAGCCTCACGGCTTATCCAGCGCATATTATAAGCAATTTCTTCGGGTGCGGAAATCTTGATTCCCTGAAGCCTTTCAACGGTCTTGATGAAGTTTGCGGCGTCAATCAGGCTGTCAACCGTGCCGGTATCAAGCCACGCAAAGCCTCTGCCCATGAGCTTGATATCAAGGTCGCCGTTCTGAAGATACATCTGATTAATGTCGGTTATTTCAAGCTCGCCTCTTTTTGAAGGCTTCAGCGATTTCGCATATTCAACAACCCTGTTGTCATAGAAATAAAGACCCGTTACGGCATAATTTGATTTCGGAACTTCGGGCTTTTCCTCAATTGAAACGGGAACACCGTGTTCGTCAAATTCAACAACGCCGAAGCTCTGAGGGTTGTCAACATAATAGCCGAAAATCGTCGCTCTGTTCTTATTCTTTGCCGCCTGCCTGAGCATATGCCCGAGCCCGTTGCCGTAGAAAATATTGTCGCCGAGCACCATGGCAACATCATCGTTACCGATGAATTTTTCGCCGATGATGAACGCCTGAGCAAGCCCGTCGGGACTTTCCTGAACGGCATATGAGAGGTTCAGGCCGAACTGCCTGCCGTTCCCGAGAAGCTCCTGAAACCTCGGCGTATCGGTCGGGGTTGAAATAATCAAAATCTCTCTGATTCCCGCAAGCATGAGGGTTGAGAGAGGATAATATATCATCGGTTTATCATAAACCGGCAGAAGCTGTTTGCTCGTTACCAAGGTCAATGGATAGAGCCTTGTTCCCGAACCGCCGGCCAAAATGATACCTTTCAAACAAAACACTCCGTTTCAAAATTGAACTGCCGCAAGCTTTTATTTTAGAGTATAATACCACTATTTGTTAAAAATGTCAACAAACAATAGATATTTTCGCTTTTTCTTTATGAAAAGTGTTAATAAAGCTGTTTTTTTCGTTTATTTTTAAATAAAAGGTTTACATTTAAATTAGAATGTGATATAATCGTTTAGAACATTTGTTCATAGACGGAGGGTCGGATTATATGGATAGATTTGTGCTTCATTCAAAATATAAGCCAATGGGCGATCAGCCTCAGGCAATCGAACAGCTCGTTGACGGGCTTAACAAAGGCTATGCCGAGCAGACGCTTCTCGGCGTTACGGGTTCGGGCAAAACCTTCACCATGGCGAACATCATCGAAAAGGTCAACAGACCCACGCTTGTGCTTGCCCACAACAAAACTCTTGCGGCGCAGCTTTGCTCGGAGTTCAGGGAATTCTTCCCCGAAAACGCCGTTGAATATTTTGTTTCATATTATGATTATTATCAGCCCGAAGCTTATATTCCGACCACCGACACATATATAGAAAAGGATTCTGCAATCAACGATGAAATTGATAAACTGCGCCACTCTGCGACCTCGGCTCTGTCCGAAAGGCGTGATGTTATTATCGTTGCCAGCGTCTCCTGCATTTACACCCTCGGCGACCCGATTGATTACCGCAGCATGGTTATTTCCCTGCGCACGGGCATGGAAAAGAGCCGTGATGAGCTGATTGAAAAGCTCGTTTCGATTCAGTACGAACGCAACGACATTGATTTCAGCCGAAACAAATTCAGGGTCAGGGGCGATGTTGTTGAGATTTTTCCCGTTTATTCAAACGAAAACGGAATAAGGGTTGAATTCTTCGGCGATGAGATTGAACGCATCAGCGAAATCAACGCTTTGACCGGTCAGGTTAAAAATGTTGTTTCTCATGCCGCAATTTATCCCGCATCTCACTATGTCATTTCCCCCGAAAAGCTTGAAAAATCAATCGGAAAAATCTATTCCGAAATGCTTGACAGGGTTAAATATTTTGAAGAGAACGGCAAACTGCTCGAAGCTCAGAGAATCAGGCAGAGAACCGAATATGACATTGAAATGCTGCGTGAAACGGGCTTTTGCAAGGGCATAGAGAACTATTCAAGGGTTATGTCAGACAGAGAGCCCGGCTCTGCGCCGTTCACTCTGCTTGATTATTTCCCCGATGATTTTATACTCTTCGTTGACGAATCCCATGTCACTCTGCCCCAGGTCAGGGCGATGTACGGCGGCGACCGAGCAAGAAAAGACAGCCTTATTGAATACGGCTTCCGTCTGCCCTCGGCTTATGACAACCGACCGCTGACCTTTGACGAATTCTATTCAAAAATCGGTCAGAAAATTTTTGTCAGTGCAACGCCCGGAGATTTTGAGAAAGAAAAGAGCGCCTCAATCGCCGAGCAGGTCATCAGACCGACGGGTCTGCTTGACCCCGAAATATCGGTCAGACCCGTTGACGGGCAGATTGACGACCTCGTTTCCGAAATCAACATCCGCACTGAAAAGGGCGAAAGAGTGCTTGTTACGACCCTCACCAAACGAATGGCTGAGGATTTGACGGATTATCTCGATAATCTGAATATCAAGGTGCGCTACATGCACCACGACATTGATACGATTGAGAGAATGGAAATCATCAGAGGGCTTCGTCTCGGCGATTTTGATGTGCTTGTCGGCATAAATCTGCTCCGTGAGGGTCTTGATATTCCCGAGGTTTCGCTCGTTGCAATTCTCGACGCCGACAAGGAGGGCTTCCTGCGCTCCGAAACCTCGCTCATTCAGACGATAGGCAGAGCCGCAAGAAACGCAGGCGGAACGGTTATCATGTATGCCGACTGCGTCACTCCGTCAATGGAAAGAGCGATAACCGAAACGGAACGCCGCCGCAAAAAGCAGATGAAATATAACGAAGAACACGGCATCGTGCCGAAAACAATAGTTAAAGATGTTCACGAAATAATAGAAATTTCGGCAAAGAACGACGAAGAAAAGGCAGTCTCGAAGCTCAGCAAGAAAGAGCGTGAACAGCTTATTATCAAGCTCACCGCCGAAATGAAAGCGGCGGCAAAGATTCTTGAATTTGAACACGCCGCATATCTGCGTGACAGAATTGAAAAACTCAGAAGAGGTAAATAATATATGGCATCAAAATTCCTGACAGTTAAGGGTGCAAAGGAACACAATCTAAAAAATGTTGATATCTCCGTTCCGAGGGACAAGCTCGTTGTTTTCACGGGTCTTTCGGGTTCGGGCAAATCCTCGCTTGCCTTCGACACGATTTATGCCGAGGGTCAGCGCAGATATGTTGAGTCGCTTTCGTCTTATGCAAGGCAGTTTCTCGGTCAGATGGAAAAGCCGAATGTTGAGAGCATTGACGGACTTTCTCCCGCAATTTCAATCGATCAGAAAACGACCTCAAAAAATCCCCGTTCAACCGTCGGAACGGTAACGGAAATCTATGATTATCTGCGCTTGCTTTACGCAAGGGTCGGTATCCCCCATTGCCCCGAATGCGGCAGAGAAATCAGCAGACAGACCGTTGACGACATCACAAAGCAGGTGCTTTCCCTGCCCGAGGGCACAAAAATTCAGGTTATGTCGCCCATTGCAAGAGGGAAAAAAGGCGAATATGTCAAGGAGCTTGAGAGCGTTCGCAAGGGTGGCTTTGCAAGGGTCAGAATTGACTCGATTATTTATGATTTATCCGAAGAAATCAAGCTTGAAAAGAACATCAAGCATAATATTGAGGTTATCGTTGACCGCCTTGTGATAAAAGACGGTATCCGTTCAAGGCTTGCGGATTCAATCGAAACCGCAACCAATCTCAGCGGCGGTCTGCTGCTTGTTGATGTTATCGGCGGTGAAGAACAGCTCTATTCGCTCAACTACGCCTGCCCCGAGCACGGAGTGAGCATTGAAGAGCTTGAACCCCGCTCGTTCTCTTTCAACAATCCTTTCGGCGCATGCCCGAAATGCAGCGGCCTCGGCGTTTTCATGAAAATCGACCCGAAAATGGTCGTTCCAGACGGCAGCCTTTCAATCAGAGAGGGCGCAATCAAGGCGAGCGGCTGGTCGTCGTCGGAGGGCGGCACGATAGCTCAGATGTATTTTGAGGGACTTGCCAAAGCTTATGATTTTTCGCTTGATACTCCTTTCAATGAGCTTCCGAAGAAAGCAAAGGATGTTGTGTTTTACGGCACGGGCGGAAAAAAAATAAAGCTCGAACGCCGAAACGAATACGGCAGCGGAACTTATATGACCGATTTTGAAGGCATAATTAACAACCTTGAACGCAGATACAAGGAAACGACAAGCGAATATTCCCGAGCAGAAATTGAAAACTATATGTCAACGGTTGAATGCCCCGAATGCGGCGGTTCAAGGCTTCGCAAGGAGTCGATGGGAGTTACCGTCGGTGGCATCAACATTGATGAATTTTCAAGAAAATCAATAAATGATGAAATAGAGTTTCTGGATAAGCTTTCTCTCAGCGAGCGTGACACCATGATTGCTGAGCAGATTATCAAGGAGATTCGCAGCAGGCTGAGCTTTCTTTCAAGCGTCGGTCTTGATTATCTGACCCTTGCCCGTTCATCGGCAACGCTTTCGGGCGGCGAGGCGCAGAGAATACGCCTTGCAACTCAGATCGGTTCTTCGCTCATGGGAGTTCTTTATATTCTTGACGAGCCGAGCATCGGGCTTCATCAGCGTGACAATGCAAAGCTGCTCAAAACTCTTGAACATCTGCGTGACATCGGCAACACTCTCATTGTTGTTGAGCATGATGAAGAAACAATGCGTGCGGCGGATTATATCGTCGATGTCGGCCCGGGGGCGGGCATTCACGGCGGCGAAATCGTCTGCTGCGGCAGCGTTGACGATATTATCAACTGCGAAAAATCGGTAACGGGTCAGTATCTCAGCGGTAAGAAGTTTATACCCGTGCCTGAAAAACGCCGTGAGGGAAACGGCAAATCGCTTATCGTCTACGGCGCAAAAGAAAACAACCTTAAAAACATTGATGTTGAATTTCCTCTCGGAAAATTCATTGCCGTAACGGGCGTTTCGGGTTCGGGAAAATCGTCGCTTGTCAATGAAATTCTCAACAAGCACCTTGCAACCGAGCTGAACAACGCAAAAAAAATTGCCGGAAATCACGACAGAATCACCGGCACGGAATATCTTGACAAGGTTATAAACATCGACCAATCTCCGATTGGCAGAACTCCCCGTTCAAACCCTGCGACCTACACGGGCGTTTTCACGGATATCAGGGAGCTTTTCGCTTCAACAACCGATTCAAAGAAAAGGGGCTACAAGGCGAACCGCTATTCGTTCAATGTCAAGGGCGGCCGCTGTGAAGCCTGCCAGGGCGACGGAATCGTTAAAATTGAAATGCACTTTATGAGCGATATCTATGTTCCGTGCGAGGTCTGCAAGGGCAAAAGATACAACAGAGAAACGCTTGAGGTGCACTATAAAGGCAAAAACATCAGCGATGTTCTTGACATGACGGTTGAGGAAGCAATGAATTTCTTTGAGAGCATTCCGAAGATTCACCGCAAGATAAAAACGCTCTATGATGTCGGCTTGGGATATGTCAAGCTCGGTCAGCCCGCAACGACACTTTCGGGCGGCGAAGCGCAGAGGGTTAAGCTTGCAACGGAGCTTTCAAAGCATTCAACGGGCAAAACGGTTTATATTCTTGACGAGCCGACAACGGGTCTGCACACGGCAGATGTTCACCGCCTTATAGATGTTTTGCAGAAGTTTGTTGACAACGGCAACACGGTTATCGTTATCGAGCATAATCTTGATGTTATCAAGGTTGCCGACCACATAATCGACCTTGGCCCCGAGGGCGGAAACGGCGGCGGCGAAATCGTTGCACAGGGCACACCCGAAGAGGTTGCCGCCTGCGAAAAGTCATATACGGGAATGTATCTTAAAAAGTTGCTTAGCAATAAATAATCAGCTTGATATTCTGTTTGAAAGCAGAAAAAAACAGACTAATAATACTTTTGCAAGATTTGAGAAAGGAATGTCCTTATGAATGTATTGCTGACTTCATGCGGATTGGAAACCGAGAAAATCAAAAGCGTATTTTTAGATATGCTATGTAAAAATCCGCAGGATGCAAAGGCATTGTTTATCCCCACAGCCGCAATTGACCCGGATGCAATTGAGGTTTTGCCGAAATGCCTGAATGATTTGCTCAAATGCGGCATAAAGAGAGAAAATATATCCGTTTATGACTTGCATAAAGCGTATGACGGCAAGGTTTCGCAAGCATTCGATATTATTTATATTTGCGGCGGCAACGCCGAATATTTATTGGAGCGAATTAACGAAATCGGTTTCAATAATAAAATATCGGAGTTCATTGACGACGGCGGAACCGTTGTGGGTGTGAGCGCAGGGAGCATTATTTTTGCAAATAATCTTGAAAATAACCTCGGTCTGCTCCCCTGCTATTTGGATGTTCATTGTGAAAACCCCGAAATGCCCGCAAAAATCAAAAAAGATTCAAAGGAACGCATTGATTTAGGCAACGAGCAGGGAATTATTTTTGAAGAAGATAACATTATCATCTTTGAATAAAATCCCGCCGCACAGAGTACGCCATAAGAAATTGTAAACTGCGTTAATTTTAATAAGCATAAAAAATCCGCCCTGCGTTTTGCAGAGCGGATTGCTTTTTGTTAAAATTACTGCTCAACAGCGTAAACGCTGACCTTCTTGCGGTCTTTGCCCATACGCTCGAACTTAACCGTTCCGTCGATGAGAGCAAAAAGAGTGTCATCCGAGCCGATGCCAACATTGTTGCCGGGATGGATGTGAGTGCCTCTCTGTCTTACAAGGATGTTGCCTGCAAGAACGAACTGGCCGTCAGCTCTCTTTGCGCCGAGTCTCTTTGACTCTGAATCACGGCCGTTACGGGTTGAACCCATACCTTTCTTATGAGCGAAAAGCTGAACATTTATCTTAAGCATTTCTTACACCTCCGTAGATTATTCTGATGTTTTGCGGATACTGCTTTGAAAGCTCCGTCAGATGAAGCGCCAGCCCCTTGAGAACCGCTTCGGCTCTTTCATCGGGCTGATTAAGCGATAAGCTCATTGCGCCGTCTCCCGCCTTGGCATCGGCGTTTGCGCCGATAACTTCGGTTATCGTGTTGGCAGCCATATATGCCGCCGAGGAAACAGAAGCGCAGATTATGTCTTTGCCGCTTTCGGCAAACATTGCGTGACCGCTTATTTCAAAGCCTTTAAGCTGTCCGTTTCCGACTGAGAATCTGACCTTTATCATAAGGTCGGTTAATTATGCGTTGATGGCTGAGATTTCAACCTTAGTGTAAGGCTGTCTGTGACCCATCTTGCGCTTTGCATTCTTCTTTGACTTGTAGGTAAAAACGGTGATCTTCTTGCTCTTGCCGTTTTTAACGATCTTTGCGGAAACGCTTGCTCCGTCAACATAGGGAGCGCCGACGGTGATTCCGTCGTCCTTTCCGACAGCGACAACCTTATCGAAGGTGTACTCGCTTGCTTCTTCAGCGTCAAGCTTCTCGATGAATACTACATCGCCGGCCTGAACCTTGTACTGCTTGCCGCCTGTTTCAATAACTGCGTACATTCGGAATATCAATCCTTTTCTTTAAGACTCGCTACTCTGAGGCACAGAAATCTGCTTTTGGGCGCACGAAATGCACCGCCCCGAATATGCGGCATATGAGATTATAACACAACAGTCAACCGTTGTCAAATACTTTTTGCGGTTTTTTCAAAAAAATCAGTTCTGATTGTTGTCATAAGGCTCATAGTTTGCCTGCTGATAATTCTGATTGTCGGGCATTGCAGGCTCCTCGGGCATAATGAGAGCCATAACAAAATAAATGATGATGGGACTGCCGAGAACAAAAATTGACAGCAGAACATAAATTACTCTGAGAATCGTTGAGTCAATGTCAAAATAGCTTGCCAGACCGCCGAGAACGCCGCAGATTTTCTTGTCCGTGGTGCTTCTGTAAAGTTTTTTCTTCATGGTCATTTTTCCTTTCTCTTATATATTTTACAACTTTAAATTTGGTTTTGTATTTCCGCAGCCGTTAGGGTGTTCCTCATAAGCATTGCAATAGTCATCGGGCCGACGCCGCCGGGAACGGGAGTTATCAGCGAAGCCTTGTCCTTAACCGCTTCAAAATCAACATCGCCGCAGAGCTTGCCGTTTTCGTCTCTGTCCATGCCGACATCGAGGACTACAGCCCCCTGCTTGACCATATCGGCTTTAACGAATTTCGGAATTCCGACAGCGGCAACAAGAATATCCGCCTGATTTGTGATTTCGGCAAGATTCCCGGTTTTAGAGTGGCAGACCGTGACCGTCGCATTTCTCGCAAGCATCAGCATTGCCATGGGCTTGCCGACAATGTCGCTTCTGCCGATAATAACACAATGCTTGCCCGTCGGGTCAACGCCCTCATATTCAAGCAGCTTAACCATACCCATGGGTGTGCAGGGAACAAGGCTTCCGCTGCCGATTGAAAGCCTGCCGACATTTTCGGGGTGGAAGCAGTCAACATCCTTTTCGGGCAGAATCCGTTCAAGCACGGCGTTTTTGTCAATATGTTTCGGCACGGGAAGCTGGCAGAGAATGCCGTTAACAGATTTATCGGCATTGAGCCTGTCAATAAGCTCCAAAAGCTCCTCGGTCGTTGTTTCCTCGGGCAGAGCAAATTCGAGCGACCTCATTCCCGTTCTCTCACAGGCATTTTTCTTGTTGTTGACATAAATTCTTGACGCAGGGTCGCTGCCGACGATAATTACCGCCAGAGCGGGCTGAACGCCCTTTTCTTTAAGAGCCGCAACCCTTTCGGATATTCTGTCAAGATTATATTCTCTGACCGCCTTGCCGTCAATTATCTTTCCCATCGGAATCATCTCACTTTATATTTATATTACATTATATTAAGACCGAATTGTTATGAAATTCTTACAATTAAATTACATTACCGCTTTCGGACTTTTCTCTTTCAAGATAAGCGTCGAGCCATTTCTGAGCCTGTTCGATGTCTTCGTCTCTCTTTTTCAGCTCAAGCTCGGTGAAATAATCAACGCCGTCAATAGGCTTCGGATGCTTTTTATATTTTATAATCAAAACAACAAGCAGAACGGCGCAAACAAGAGCAAGAGCGGCTGAAAGAGCCTGCGATATTCTGATTGTAGTGCCTGCAATATAGAGGCTGTCGGTTCTCAGACCCTCAACCACCATTCTCTCAACGCCGTACCAAACGCCGTAGCAGAGAGCAATCTGACCGCTGAACAGCCTTGCCTTGCGGCAGATGATATAAAGCACGAAAAATCCGAGCAGACACCAGATTGATTCATAAAGGAAAGTCGGATGAACGGGCTTTGACGGGTCAACCTCAAAGCCGTTAGCGGCAAAAAACTGCTGATTGGCAATGATATAATCCGCAACCTTTTCGCTCCACATTCCCCAGGGCAAATCCGTGTTGACGCCGAACGCCTCCTGATTTGTGAAATTGCCCCAGCGGCCTATGCCCTGACCGATAAGAAAGCTCATGGTTGCAATATCAAGCAGATTCCAGAAATTCATCTTTCTCGCTTTGCAGACAAAATATGCCGCTATAACTCCTGCAATAAGTCCGCCGTAAATTGCAAGTCCGCCGTTCCAGATTTTCGGAATTTCGGAAAGATGATTTCCGTAATAATCCCACTTAGAGAAAACATAGTAAAGCCTTGCACCGACTATCGCCGCAAGAGTTCCGTAAATCAGAACATCAACCATTTTGTCAAGGCTCATCTTCCATTTGTAAGCCATTCTGCCGCCGAAAAGCACCGCAAGCAGAAATCCGAAAGCAATTATTGCGCCGTAAAATCTTATCTGAATATCAATTCCGAAAATCGAAAAATCAGCAAGAATACTCGGGACGCTGAAGCCCCTGTTGATTCCCGTAAAATATACAACCGTATAATCCGACATTTTATTATTCCTTTCGCTTTTTATATTACCGTTACCCTATCGGGCTGATAACCGAAAGAGCCGCAGATTCTTCTTTGAGAACGGCAAGCCTCTCCTGAGCCTTTTCAAGCGTCAGATTCCGGCAGGCATCAAGCTCCGCAAAAGGCTCGTAGCCGTTAAAGCCCATATCCATAAGCAGATTCGCCGTGTCGTCAATATCGTTATAGTTCATAACAAATCTGCCGTAAGCCTTGCGCTTTGCTCTTTCAAAAGCCGCCTTGTCAATTCCGTTGATTTGAGCGTTTTTAATTTCTTCTTTAATAATTTCAGCGGTTCTTTCGGGGTCTTTGCTTGTTCCGCCGAGCATTACGCATGAATAGCCGAAGCCGTTGAACAGCTCGCCGCCGAAGCCCATGTCAACAAGCCCTTCATCGATAAGCCTTTTGAAAAGCGGCGAAGATCTGCCCGTCAATGCGTCAATCATTACCGAAGAGGCAATCTCATCTTCAAGGCTGAGAAGCGGCTCGGAAATATCCTCCTTAAAGCCGAGCATGAACTGCTTTTCGGCAACGGAAAGGCGCTCCTCAACATAGCTCTGAACGGGCAGAGGGCTTTCTTTCTCAAACTTTCTTTCGCATTTTTTGCCCTCGGAGGACTTAATGCACCTGTCAACAATATCAAAAATCTCCTGCGGGTCAACTCCGCCGACAACGCAGAGCACCATATTTGCGGGATTATAGAAATTTTTATAAAGCCTGTACAGCAAATCAGCGTCAATCTTTGCAATCGAATCCTGCGTTCCCGCAATGTCGATTCTGACGGGATGAACGCTGAAGAGCGCACGAAGCAGATTGAACATAACCTGCCAGCTCGGCGAATCCTGATACATTCTGATTTCCTGGCCGATTATGCCCTGCTCCTTTTCAACGGTCTGCTGAGTAAAAAACGGATTCTGAACAAAATCAAGCAGAATTTCGAGCGATTCATCTATCTTTGACGAACCCTTAAAAAGATAAGCCGTTTTCTCAAAGGAGGTGTAAGCGTTTGCGCTCGCTCCCGTTTTTGCAAAGCGTTCAAAAGCGTTCAAATCCTCGCTTTCAAACAGCTTGTGCTCAAGAAAATGAGCCGTTCCCTCGGGAATGCTTTCAAATTCTCCTTTATCATTTTTTACCGCCGTATCGATTGAACCGTATTTGACGCCGAAAATCGCATAGGCGGAGTCATAGTCCTCTTTCGGCAGAACTCTGATTTCAAGCCCCGACGGATGAACGGCGCAGAACACGCTCTCGCCGAGCTTTTCGTTGGTGAACTGCTTAATCTTCATTTTCAGCACCCTCCTCCGGCTGCGCCGCAAGCATAAATATCGTGTCAATGGTCAGCTTCTTTGCCGCTTCGCAGACCTGCTCCATTGTTACGGCTTCGATGCCTTCAACCTCCTGCTCGGGGGTGAATATTTCTTCTTCGGCAATCTGACTGCCGTACCATGCGGCAATCTCCTCGGGAGTTGAAAAAGTATGTCTCTCTTTCAAAGAAAGCTTTGACGCTTCCAGAATCTCAGGTTCGGTCTTGCCGTTTCTCAAATCCGTAAGCTGAGTGAGCACCTCTGCGGTGACCTTTTTTTCTTTATCGGTATCAATACCCGCTTCAACGGCAACTATTCCCTTGTCGGAAATTAGTCTTGAATTGCAGTAATATGCAAGGCTGAGCTTTTCACGGACATTTGTGAACAGCTTTGCGTAAGTTCCCCCGCCGAAAATATCATTCATAACCGTCACGGCATGAATATTGTCTCTGCTGCCGCTCATGCCCGCTCTCATGCCGATAACAAGCTTGCCCTGATTAACGGGCTGTCTTTCTTCAAAACGGTTGAATCTTCCGCCTTTGAGAATGAATGTTGTTTCAAGCTTTTCGGGGGTTCTGTCGATTTTTTCAAAATACGAAGTGAATATTTTTTCAACCTTTTCGGTCTGTACGCTTCCGACAACTGTTATCTGAAAAACTGCGCTTGAGAGCATGTTTTTCCATGCCGCATAAACATCAGCCATTTTAACGGCGTTGATTTCTTCAACCGTGCCGTATTTTCCTCTGCCGAAAGGTTCGTTCTGGCACATATACCCGATGCACTTATTGAAAGAATAAGTTCTCTTGTTGTTAAATTCTTCCTCAACCTGCTGAACAAGAAGGCGTTTTTCGAGCGCAAGATTCTCCGCTCCGAAGCTGCCGTTTTTGCAGTTAGGCTTGAATATCATGCCTGCAAGCAGCTCCGCACTCTGCTCTGCGATGCTTTCATCGGTCAGAGCAAAGCGGTCGTCAAGGCTTGAAATATTAATTGTGAGCACCTGAGCGTCGCCCTTTTTGAATATTCCGGCAGAAACCGAAGCGCCGTAAAGCTCGTCAAGCTTGCCGTTAAGCATTGAAAAATCCGGATATTCCTTGCACGAACGCTTGAGAAGAAAAAGCATTAGAGCGTTTGCCGCCGCCCTTTCATCCAAAGGCAGAGCCATTGAAACCGATATTATTCCCGTCTTGAATTTATCCGACGGAACACTTATCAAACGCACCTTTTCCGCTAACATACTGACCTTGGGCATTGTGTCACTTCCTAAATATATTTTTAATGGTTTTATCCTATCAGATATCGCATTCCGCAACCTGCTCGTAGGTTTCACGCTTAATAATAACTCTTGACTCTCCGTCCTTAACCATAACGGCGGGAAGTCTCGGGATTCTGTTATAGTTTGAAGCCATTGAGTAGTTATAAGCTCCGGTTGAAAGCACGGCGATTATGTCGCCCGGCTCAACGGGCTGAATGTGAGTCCACTCCTGAATAAGGTCGCCGCTCTCGCAGCATTTGCCCGCAACCGTCACGGTTTCGGTTCTCTTTTCGCTCGCCTTGTTGGCGCAGACAAGCTCATAATGCGACTGATAAAGCGCATATCTCGGATTGTCGCCCATTCCGCCGTCAATTGAAACATAGGTTCTGACATCGGGAATGTTCTTAACTGCGCCGACGGTGTAGAGCGTTAAGCCTGCCGCTCCGACAACCGCTCTGCCCGGCTCAATGAGAATGAACGGAGTTTTGAGACCGAGCTTTGCCGAATAGCTGTTGACCGTTTCGGCAACCTTTCTCATGTAATCCGCAAAGGGTCTGGGTCTGTCGGTTTTCAGATATTTGATTCCGAAGCCGCCGCCGAGGTTGAGTTCTTCAAGCTCAACGCCTGTCTGATCTTTAATATCCTTGAAAAGATCGAGCATGACCGTTGCGGCAAGCTCAAACGGGTCAAGGTCGAAAATCTGAGAGCCGATATGGCAATGCAGACCTCTGAGCTTGATATTAGGCATTTTCAGAGCCTCTTTGACAGCCGCCATGGCTTCTCCCGTTTCAAGCGCAAAGCCGAATTTTGAATCTATCTGACCGGTTCTGATGAAATCGTGAGTGTGAGCGTCGATGCCGGGCTTTATTCTGAGCATGATGCCGACGGTTTTGCCCTGAGAAGCCGCAACCTCGTTGAGGCTTTCAAGCTCGGTGACATTATCAACGATTATTCTGCCGACATTGTTCGTGACCGCCATAACAAGTTCGTCATAAGTTTTATTGTTTCCGTGAAAAACGATCCTATCCGTCGGGAAGCCGACTGAAAGCACCGTGTAAAGCTCTCCGCCCGAAACGACATCGATTCCCGTGCCCTCCTGAGCGCAGATTCGGCACATTTCCTTGCAGCAGAAAGCCTTGCTTGCATAAACAACAAGACCGTTGCCGCCGTAATTCTCATCAATCGACTTTTTGAATTCTCTGAGATTGTTTCTTATCTCATTTTCATCAAAAATATAGGCGGGAGTGCCGTACTTTTCCGCAAGCTCAACGGTATCAGCGCCGCCGATGGTGAGATGTCCTTTTTCGTTCACCGAAATACAATCCGAAACATACATTTTATTTATCCTCCTATTTTTGAAGCGGCAATTATCTCCGCTTTTATCTGTTCAACACCCGTGCCTTTTACGGCAGAAAACTCTATTGTTTTAACCTCGGGATAATCCGCAAGCTCGCTTTGCAGCTCCGCCCTGCGTTTTTCAAGCTCGCCTTTATTGAGTTTGTCGCATTTTGTCAATGCAATAGCAAACGGAATTCCGCTCTCTCTGAGAAAATTCAGCATGAGCATATCGTCCTCGGTCGGCGAATGGCGCATATCGATAAGCTGAATGACAAGGGGAATATTTCGTCCGGATTGGAAATATCCCTCCATGAGCTCAGCCCAGCGTTTTTTCTCTTTCATTTCACGCTTTGCATAGCCGTAGCCGGGCAGATCGACAAAATAAACACCGTCGCCTTTGAAAAAGTTGACCGTTATCGTCTTGCCAGGAACGGAGCTGACTCTTGCAAGATTCTTGCGATTAAAAATCTTATTTATAAGCGATGATTTGCCGACATTGGAGCGCCCCGAAAACACTATTTCCGCTTCCCTTGAGGGCGGAAGCTGAGAAGAAGTGCCGTAAGCGGCGGTAAATTCTATTTTATCAAATCTCATTTCTGCACCTCGTTACTGCGTTATCGCCGCACGGGAGCTTTTCCCGACCTGCGGCGGAGCGGCGTGCTCCGATTTCGTGGCTTCGTCCTTTTCAAGGGCGATATCCCATACTGCGTCAACGGATTTAACCGGCATAAAGCTTATTGCATCCTTAACGCATGAATCAACCTCGTCAAGATCGGCAACATTATCATAAGGAATAATGACCGTTTTGATTCCCGCACGGTAAGCCGCCATTGATTTTTCTTTAAGACCGCCTATCGGCAGAACCCTGCCTCTGAGGGTAATTTCGCCCGTCATGGCAACATCCTTGCGAACCTTTCTGCCGGTCAGAGCGGAAACAAGCGAGGTTGCAATCGTCACGCCCGCAGACGGTCCGTCCTTGGGCGTTGCGCCCTCGGGAACATGGATATGGATGTCCGTTTCTTTATAGAAGCTTCCGTTTATCGGCAGAGAATCAGCCTTTGAGCGGATATAGCTGACTGCCGCTTTTGCGCTCTCCTGCATAACATCGCCGAGAGAGCCCGTCAGTTCAAGCTTGCCCGTGCCTTTGAGAACCGCCGTTTCAACCTCAAGCATTTCACCGCCCACGCTCGTCCACGCAAGGCCGTTGACAACGCCGACCTCGTTTTCGCCCGTGAAAGCCTCGGCTTTATATTTTCTTGTGCCGAGCAGTTCTTCAACATTTTCGGGCTTGACGGAAACGCTCGGGACTTCGCCCTCGACTATCTTCATAACGGCTTTTCTGCAAATTGCCGCTATCTTCTGTTCAAGCGCTCTGACTCCTGCTTCTCTCGTGTAGCCCTCAATAATCAGCCTTATTGCTTTATCGGTTATTCTGAGCTGAGAAGCTTTGAGGCCGTGGCGTTTGAGCTGTTTGGGAATCAGATGCTTTTTGGCAATGCTGAATTTTTCCTCTGCCGTGTAGCTGCCGAGCTCAATAACTTCCATTCTGTCCTTGAGCGGCTCGGGAATGTTTGATTCGACATTCGCCGTTGTGATAAACATAACCCTGCTCAGGTCAAACGGCAATTCAATATAATGATCTCTGAAAGTCGAATTCTGCTCGGGGTCAAGCACTTCAAGCAAAGCAGAGGTCGGGTCGCCCTTATAATCCGACGAAAGCTTGTCAACCTCGTCGAGCAGGATAACGGGGTTGCTCGTGCCTGCCTGTTGCATGGCGGATATGATTCTGCCGGGCATTGAGCCGATATAAGTCTTTCTGTGGCCTCTGATTTCCGCCTCGTCCTTAACGCCGCCGAGTGAAATTCTGACATATTCTCTGCCCGTTGCCCTTGCAACCGAACGGGCAATCGAGGTTTTGCCGACTCCCGGAGGGCCGACAAGGCAGATTATCTGACCCTTGATATCCGGCGCAAAGCTCCGAACGGCAAGGTATTCGAGAATTCTCTTTTTAATTTTTTCAAGACCGTAATGGTCTTTTTCAAGGATTTTTCTTGATTTTGCAATGTCGGTATTCTCGGGTGAGAACACATTCCACGGCAGGGAAAGGCAGGTTTCGATATAGTTCCTGCTCACCGCCGCCTCGGGAGACTGCGGCGAATATTTTTCAAGCCTGTCGCATTCTCTGAACAGCTTTTCTTTTATTTCGTCGGACACATTGAGACCACTTATAGTCAGCCTGAAGCCGTCGAGCTCTTCCTCCTGCGAAACGCCTCCGCCAAGTTCTTCTGAAATAACCTTCATCTGCTCACGCAGATAATACTCACGCTGGTTCTTGTCAATCTGCTCCTGAACCTTATCATTGATTTCGGCTTCAATTGAAAGCAGTTTTTCCTCGTTGGAGAGCAGAACACACATCTGTTCAAGCCTTTTAATCGGGTTAACGGTTGAGAGAACCGACTGCCTGTCCTCATATTCAAGCAGAATATTGCCCGCAATGAAATCCGCAAGCTCTCCCGGGTCGTCGTTTTCCATAACGCCGGTTACGATATCGCCGGGCATCTGAGGAACACAGTCGGCATATTCAGCAAAGAGGTTTTTAGTGTGGCGGACAAGCGCCTTGGCATAGTCGGAATCCGATTCTCTGACGGAGGGTGTTGTTATCGGGAACACCATCGCTTTGAGATATTTGCCTGAGGCGGTCTCAACTCCTCTGACAAGCCTTGCTCTTTGAATCCCCTCAACTGCAACACGGACATTTCCGTTCTTGCCGGGAAGCTTCAGAACCTGCTTAACATTTGCAATAACGCCGATATCATAAAGCGCATCATAGCCGGGGTCGTCGTCGCCTATGTCTTTCTGAGTGACAAGGAAAATCTCCTGATCGGTATCCATTGCTTTTTTAAGCGCATTTATTGATTTTTCCCTGCCGACATCGAAATGAATATACATTTTCGGGAATATAACCAGCCCTCTGAGAGCAACGGCAGGCAGTATTCTTAAATTTTCGTCTTTTATCATCATTAAACTCCTTTAAGCCCATGCTGAATAAACGGCAGAACCGTTATGATTTATTTTAATTATTATAGTATTATATAATATATCTTGCAAGCCGTCAACAGTTATCGACCCGTAAAAATCAACAATTTGACAACTGTTTGTAAACAATTTTCGCAAAAATCCGACAGCGGTTGAGTTAAGGGAGAAACAAAAAGCGGTTTTTATAAAAGCAAAAGCAACTTGTATCGGTTGAAAATGAGTCAACAATACAAGTTGCTTTGTAAATTTTGTTAATTATGAAAAATTGCAGATGATTCTGTCGCCGTCCGCTGTAAGGCTGACTGCCTTTACAGGCTCATCGGTGCTGTTGACGATTTTTTCGGTTATAACATCTTCAACATTACGCCTTATGGTGTTGCGAAGATCCCTTGCGCCCCTCGGTCCGTCAACCGAAAGTCGGGCAATGGTGCTGATTGCGGCGTCATCCCATGTAAAGGCTATTCCCTTGTCGCTCAGCGGATCAACAAACTCCTTGAGCATAAGCACGGCGATCTTCTCGTAGTCCTCCTCTGTCAGGTCATTGAATACAACAACCTCGTCAACCCTGCCGATAAACTCGGGTCTGAGGAATTCATTGAGAGCTTTAAGCGCCTTTTCTTTTGAAGCCTCGTTTTTTGTCTTTGCAAAGCCGAGTGCTCCCGCTCCCCTGTTGCTGCCTGCATTTGAGGTCATAACGATTACCGTGTTTTCAAAGCTTACCGTTCTGCCCTGAGCATCGGTAATGCGACCCTCGTCGAGAATCTGAAGCAGGATATTCATAACATCGGGATGAGCCTTTTCAATTTCATCAAAAAGCACAACCGAATACGGCTTGCGGCGCACCTTCTCGGTGAGCTGACCCGCCTCGTCATAGCCGACATATCCCGGGGGAGAACCGATAATTCTTGAAACGGAGTGCTTCTCCATAAACTCGCTCATGTCAAGCCTGATAAGCGTTTCGGGCGTGTCAAACAGCTCCTTTGCAAGGAGCTTAACAAGCTCGGTTTTGCCGACGCCTGTCGGACCGACAAAGATGAACGACGCAGGTCTGCGGCGGGGGCTTATCTGAACTCTTCCCCTCCTGACGGCTGCGCTGACGAGCGAAACAGCTTCGTCCTGACCGATAAGACCCGCTTTGAGGTTTTCTTCAAGATGAGAAAGTCTGCGAAGATCGCTTTCAACAACCTTGCTTGCGGGAATGCCCGTCCAAAGCTGAATAACCTTGGCAAGGTCGTCCTCTGTCACTTTATTATCAGCCGCAAGAGCTTCAAGAGCGGAAACTTCTTCACGCTTTTTAAGAATCTCTGCCTTGACCTTGGCAATCTCCTCGTAGTCAGCCTCTCCCGAAGCGTCCATAAGCTCCGCCTCACGGCTTTCAAGCTCCTCAAGATTTGCCGAGGCAATTTCAAAATCGCTGATGCTCTTATTTCTCAGGTTTGCGCAGGTGCAGGCTTCATCGAGCAGGTCAATCGCCTTGTCGGGCAGGAATCTGTCGTTAATATACCTTTCGGAAAGCCTGACCGCCTTTTCAATCAAGGTGTCGGTAACGCTGACACGGTGGAAATCCTCATAATAATCCTTAACGCCTTTAAGCATTTCAACCGTCTGTTCAATTGACGGCTCCTCAACCTTGATGGGCTGAAGTCTGCGCTCAAGTGCCGCATCTTTTTCGATATATTTTCTGTATTCGGTAAATGTGGTTGCGCCGATTATCTGAATTTCGCCTCTTGAAAGTGAGGGTTTCAAAATATTCGCCGCATTCATCGAGCCCTCGGCGTCGCCCGTTCCGACGAGCGAATGAACCTCATCAATGAACAGGATAATATTTCCGTCGCTGCGGACTTCCTCAACAAGGCCTTTGATTCTGCTTTCAAACTGACCTCTGAACTGAGTGCCTGCAACAAGAGCCGCAAGGTCGAGCATATGAATTTCTTTATCTCTCAGCTTTGCGGGAACATCGCCTGCCGCAATTTTGAGCGCAAGACCCTCTGCAATTGCGGTTTTGCCGACGCCCGGTTCGCCGATAAAGCACGGATTGTTCTTCGTTCTGCGGCAAAGAATCTGAATTGCTCTGTGAATCTCGTTATCTCTGCCGATAATTCGGTCAATTCCGCCCGAAGCCGCTTTCGCCGTCAGGTCGGTGCAGAATTGGCTGAGATATTTCCTCTTCTTTTCGGATTTATCCTTTTTACCCCATTTTTTCTTTTTTTCTCCGTTTTCGCCCGTATCTGACGAAACGGTTTCCTCTGAGCTGTTCTTCTGATTGCTGACAGCTCCGAAATTCTGCAAAAACGGCATTGTTCCCGCTCCTCCGGGCTCAAATCCGCCGTCCTCGCCGAACATCGACTCAAACTGCTCGCTGACATCCTCCAGCTCATCCTCTGAAATGCCCATGCTCTCCATAATCTGCTTTACGGGGCCGATGTTCATTTCCATGGCGCATTTAAGGCACAAGCCCTCCTGAGTCGTTTTGTCGCCCTCAACCTTGGTGACAAAAAACATCGCAGGGCGTTTTTTACATTTTGCACATAAAACTTGTTTCATTTAATTTAATCCTTATTATCTTATTTGCTTGTTTTTTTCTCTTTAACCTGTCTGTATACTCCCGGAAGATAGCTGCAAAAAGCAATTATCGTCAGCAGAACGCTGATGCAGACGAGAACGAGCATAAGCCATGCGGGCAGAGTGAACCATTTGCCGAACATGCCGATGTCGGGGCCGAATGCGATGATAAGACCCATTATTACATAGAAAGCGAAGGTCGCAACCTTGCCTGGCATCTCTGCTGCGCTGGGCTTAATGCCCATGGCAATCATAATCGCTCCGCCGACAACCATCAGGGCTTCCTTGGCAATGAAAATAAGGAAAACCCAGCTGAAAGCCTTAACGGTTGAATCGCTGCTGCCTCTGAATGTCAGATAAAACATAACGGCTATGGTTATCTGAGTGAGCTTATCCGCAATCGGGTCAAGCATTTTGCCGAGTGCGCTTATCTGATTGAATCTGCGGGCAATCTTGCCGTCAAAGAAGTCGCTGAGACCCGAAAGAACGAGCACAAATACCGCCCAGCCGTAATTTCCGTTATTGAAAAGAACCGCAAAAACGGGGATAAGCAAAATTCTGATAAGTGAAAGAAGATTAGGCACCGTCAGGCAGCCCGTGAAATATTCCTTTAAAATAGCTTTCATAATAACCTCCTGTTATACATTCAAGAATGGGTCTGCGATTGTCATAACCGCACTGAAAACTGCCGAGCTTTCAACCGCTTTTGCAAGAGCGGTTTCGGGCGCAACGGACGAAATCAGATAAAGAATTATGCAGATAATTCCGACTGCAAAAACGCCCTTTGCCGCTCCGAGCAGAGCGCCGAGCCAACGGTTAAGAGTTTTAAGAACGGGCAGTTTGAAAATCTTGTTGATAATTCCGATAAAGCATGACAGCACGGCGTTGCAGAGCGCAAAGACAATGAAAAGCGCAACAGCCTTTGCCGCAGGCATGATAATCATGTTATGAGCCGCCGAATAGATTTTTTCGGAAATCTCGGCAATGTTCTCCGCAGAAGCCGCCTGAGAAAGCAATGAATTAACGGAAAGCCCCGCCTGCTCTATTGCTGCGTTAATGTAGCCCGGCAAAGCCTGAGCAACGGTCTGAACGCCTTCGCCGATATTTGCCGTTATAGCCTGCGAAATCGAATCGGTCACCCTTTCACGCACAAAGGTTTCAACAAACCATTGAGCAACCGGCTCAGAATATTCTCTTGCAATAATCCAGCTGACTATCATAGCCAGAATGGCAAGCACCATTTTAACAAAGCCCTTTTTTCTGCCGTCAAATATGCTGATGATCAGAATTGCAATTAATACTATGTCAACGATAAAAGCCATGTTTTCCATTTATCAATCCACCTTTTCGTATAATTTTACTCCATTCCGAATCACATGTCAATATTTATGAATCTCTCCGCTCTCAACCGTAAAAATACTGCCCGAGCAGCAGAGAAGCTCCGAAACGGAGTTTTCGGTTTCAATCCGCCTTTGCTCTTTGCCCGTTGAAGAATAAACGATTATTTCTTTTCCGCTGACAAGAGCTATTTTCCCTCCGTCGGCGTCCATGCAGTCGGGCACGCCGTCAAAAGAAAACGAACATGTTCTTTTTCCGCTCTTGGAGAAACGGACTATTCCCGACTTTGAGCCGCCGAATTCCTCATAGCAAACAACGGTGTTGCCGCTCCCGTCGGAGCAGACCGCCGAAATGCTGTCTTCGGAATAGACAAGCTCGTCAAGCTGAGTTCCGTCTTTGTCAAGAACGACCGTTCTGTTGTCGCCGACGGCAATAACTCTGTTTGAATCGGTATAAACGACTTTAAGGAACAGGGTTCCGCTGTATTTAACATCTGCAACAGGTTCTTCTGAGCCTGCATTGAAAATCAGAATTCTCGTATAAATCTCGGCGTTTTCCGCTCCGATTGCCACAGCGGCAATCTTTTTGCCGTTTGACGAAAGAGAAATGTCCGCTATTCTCTCCTGAGCGCAGTCCCATTCAAAAATCTTCTTGAAGCGTGAATTATAGACATTTAAAACGCTTTGGAATTCGTCGGTGGCATGGGAGGTTGCAATGCTGCCGTTTTTCGCAAGAGCGGCGGCAACAATCGGCCCGCTTTCGCTGACGGTGCCGAGCTGTTCCGTTCTGCTGCGAAGAATTACGGAATTTGCAGAGTTGCTGTAAATCAACGCTCTGCCGTTTTTGGTTACCGCCTTTGAATTTGCGTATGTCAGCGGCATTTCAAAGACCTTGCCCGCCGATGAACTGAGATTAACGCATGAGCCGTCATAAATTATCATCGGTTTACCGCCCAGATCAACCGTCTTTCCGTAGCCGAAGGCTTCGATTGAATATGGATATCCTCCGCCGTCCGAAAAAAGGGTTTTTATATTTCTTATTCCGTCGGTTATGTTGGAAACCGCCACATTGCCGAGCAGCCGTGCGCTGAGAAACAGCGCCGCAACAACGACAAGAATTACTATCGGTATTTTCAGAACGGAAAAAATCTTTTTAACCGTTTTTTTGTTTCGCTTTTTTGCAAGATTTATAATTTTTTTATCCGCCATATCAACTGCCCCAAATATTAATAATGTATTTTATTAAGATACAGTCCCCGTGCGGGAGCGGTACAGCCCGCCGCAAATCGGTTTCTCGCCTCGATTATTGCGCCTATCGAATCGGGCGGAAGCTTGCCTCTTGAAATATCAATCAGAGTTCCCGCCATGATTCTGACCATGTTATAAAGAAAACCGTCCGCCTCAACTCTGAAAACAACCATGTCTCCGTCCCGCTCAACTTCTGCGTTCATAACCGTTCTAACGGTGCTTTCAACGCTGCTGCCCGAGGCGCAGAACGAATCAAAATAATGCGTTCCGACAAAATCCTTTGCCTGAGCAGAAAGAAACGCTTCGTCAAGCGGATATTTATAATGATAAGAATAATTATAAAGGAACGGGTTTTTGCTCGGAGAGTTCCATATTTTATAAATATATTCTTTTGACCTGCAATCATACCTTGCGTGAAAATCAAAATCGACCTCACGGCAATCCAGAGCCGCTATATCACGGGGCAAAAGCGCATTGAGAGCGCCGACGAGTTTCAGACAGTCAATCGGGCTTTCGGTTCGGATATTGCAGCAATACATGTTTGCATGAACGCCCGCATCGGTTCTCGAACAGCCGACAACATTGTCACGCCTTGAGCAGATGCGCTCAAGGGCGTCCTGGAGAGTCTGCTGAACGGTGACGGCGTTTTCCTGAACCTGCCAGCCGTGATAAGCCGTTCCGTCAAATGAAATTGTCAAAAGCAGATTTCGCATTTTTATCTTCCTTTATCCTGTCAGATAACCGTTTCAAAATAAATATTGAGCACGATAACGCCCGCCGTTATTGCGGCGCAGAAAAAGATAACGGCATAATCTCTGAAAGCGGTTTTCATCTGCTTCATTCTTGTTCTGCCCTCGCCGCCCGTGTAGCAGCGGCAGGTCATGGCGAACGCAAGCTCATATGCACGCCTGAAAGATGAAACCATCAGCGGAACAAAAATCGGAACAAGTGCTTTCGCTCTCTGAATGAGGTTGCCCGTTTCAAGGTCTGCGCCCCTCGCTTTCTGAGCGTTCATTATTCTGTCAATCTCCTCAATGAGGGTCGGAATGAATCTCAAAGCAAGGGTCATCATCATTGCAAGGGTGTGAACCTTGATTTTGAATATTTTCAAGGGAGAAAGAAGCCTTTCAAGCGCATCGGTGAGCATCGTTGGCGTTGTCGTGTAAGTCAGAAGCGAGCTGATAACAACAAGCGTTACGATTCTGACCATTGTGAATATCGCCGTGTTAACTCCCTTTTGGGTTATCGAAATTTTCCACCATTCAAAATATACCGCACCGCCCTGAGTGTATATGACATTAAGAACGGCGGTAAAAATAAGAATAATAACTATCGGTTTCAGGCTTTTCAATATCATTTTCGGCGGAACCTTTGAGACTGCCGCCGCCGCAACGGCAGTCAGCGCAATCAGCGCAAGAGAAAGAAAGCTTTTGCAAAGAAAAATAACGACAATGAGCCAAAAGGTTACAATGAGCTTAACTCTCGGGTCAAGCCTGTGAAGCACGGAGTCGCCCGGATAATACTGACCTATCGTGATGTCTCTTATCATTTGCCGCACCTCCCGTTTTTGAGGCTTCGCAGGATTTCCGCACCTTGCTCAACCGTGTAAACATTGGCGGGAACATCAATCCCCCTGCTCCTCAGGCGGGCAAATATCTCGGTTATTTCGGGAATGTTGAGCCCCATTGAGCGCAGCTCGTCGCCCCTTGAATAAACCTCGTCAACGCTTCCCTGCATTGCAACGGAGGAGTTGTTCATAACAATGATTCTGTCTGCCATGCCTGCGATATCCTCCATGCTGTGAGAAACGATAATAACCGTGCTTCCGGTCTGTTTTCTGTAATCGGTTATAAGCTTGATAAGCGATTTTCTGCCCCTCGGGTCAAGACCTGCCGCAGGCTCGTCAAAAATCAGAACCTCGGGCTCCATCGACATAACGCCCGCAATGGCGACACGCCTTTTTTCTCCTCCCGAAAGGTCAAACGGGGATTTATCGAGATGCTCGGGCTTTACTCCGACGAAAGCCGCCGCTCTGAGCACTCTTTCTTTTATTTCAGCTTCGGGGAGCTTCATGTTCTTCGGCCCGAAAGCGATATCTTTGAATACCGTTTCTTCAAAAAGCTGATATTCGGGATATTGGAAGCAAAGCCCGACCTTGAATCGGGAATTTTTCAGGGTTTCTTTATCCTGCCAGATATCAATGCCGTCAACAAGCACCTTGCCGCTGTCGGGCTTCAGAAGCCCGTTAAAATGCGAAATAAGGGTGCTTTTGCCCGAGCCTGTGTGACCGATAATGCCGACAAGCTCGCCTTTTTCTATTTTCAGATTAATGTCCTGTATTGCGGCAACCTGCTGAACCGTTCCTTTTGAATAATAATGGGTCAGACCGACCGTTTCGATTGCATAGCTCATCGGGCACCTCCGAGATACTTTGAAATTTCATCAACACACTCGTCAATGCCGATGACACCCTCTTTAACGCCGAGAACATGGCAAAGCTCTGTTGACTGAGGAACATCAAGGCCGTATGAGCGAAGCTTTTCGACCTTGGAAAAGACCTCTTTCGGCTTTCCGTCCATAACGAGCCTGCCGCTGTCAACAACGATGACTCTGTCAGCCTGAACCGCCTCGTCCATAAAATGCGTTACAAGAACAATCGTTATGCCAAGCTCGCTGTTAAGGCGTTTGACCGTCTGCATAACCTCTTCTCTGCCCTTGGGGTCAAGCATTGCCGTCGGCTCGTCAAGCACTATGCACTCGGTCTGCATGGCGATAACGCCTGCAATCGCAACTCTCTGCTTCTGACCGCCCGAGAGCTTATGCGGCTCTCTGTGGCGGAATTCATACATATTAACGGATTTCAGCGCATCGTCAACTCTGCGGCGAATCTCTTTCGGCTCAATGCCGAGATTCTCGGGGCCGAACGCAACATCATCTTCAACTATCGTTGCAACTATCTGATTGTCGGGGTTCTGAAACACCATGCCGACTATCCTGCGTATCTCGTCCGCCTTTTCTTCGCTGTCGGCAACAATGCCCTTAACCTTAACCGTGCCCTTTGTCGGCTCAAAAATGGCGTTGCAGAGCTTTGCAAGCGTGCTTTTGCCCGAACCGTTATGGCCGAGAACGGCAACAAATTCGCCCTTGTTTATCGAAAAGCTGACATCGGAAAGCGCAGGCTTTTCACGCACTTCCGCTTCCTCGTCCTCAGCGTCATAAACATAGGTCACATTATCAAATTCAATAATTTTTTCGCTCATAATAAAAATACCATTATTCCTCTGTCACTTTTTCTCCGCAGGCTTCGCATCTGTTGCCTGAAACGGCGTAGTTGCCGCAGTGTGGGCAGTATTCCTTGCCGCTGTCGTTATCGTATTCTTCGAGTTCCTCAATTTCTTCTCCGTGTTTGATTATCAAGGCGTCTCTTTCATCAATCCCGGATTCATCATTTCTTTCCGATTTTTTCGGGCGTTTTTTGATAACACCTTTTTCTTTCAGAAGTAAAATCAGGAAAAATATACCTGCCGCAATAAACAGCAATCCGACTAACTTTCCTTTTGAGGGTAAAACAACAAGCAATACAATTCCAAAAATCAATAGAATCGGAAAATTCCAAAGATCTCTCATGCTTAACATCAAAGCACCCCTCTCACGGCAGCTTTCTGCCGCATTCTTTGCAGAATTCAAAATCCGTTCCGGCTTTTGCTCCGCAATAGGGGCAGTAGCGGCTGCTGCTCATTTCAGAGCGCTTATAATCTCCGTCAGCGCCAAATCTTTCATTCAGCGGGTCGGGTTCTTCGTTTTCGTCGGTAATGTCAAACTGAGAATAACGGTTTTTGCCCGTGGCATTTTTGAAATTATAGATCACCTGAACAACGGCGATAACAATAAAAATAATGCCGAAAGGAACCATGATTCCCGCTCCGCCCGAAGCGGCAAGCACCGTCCAGAACACGCCGAAAAGAGCAACGCATATTCCGATAATTCCGCCCATCATTGACGGACCTCTGCCGGGTTTTACGCTTTTCATTTTATATCCTTTCCGAGCCAAATTGCGCTCGCACCGCAGGGAAGCACCCTGCCGGGTTTTGATGAAACGGGCAAGCCGATTTCATCGCTGACCGTCGAACCGCCGAAGCGTTTCTGCACCGTTTCGCCGAGAATATATTCCATAACGCTCGGCGAAAGCCCCGTTGTGTAAGAATTTATCAGCACCATAAGCGATTCCTCGCTCAGAAGCTGAGAACAAAGCTCAACGAAGCCGTAAACCTCGTTTTCAAGCTTCCAGACCTCGCCGCCCGGCCCTCTGCCGTATGACGGTGGGTCCATGATTATTATATCGTATTTATTCCCTCTGCGGATTTCACGCTGAACAAATTTTATGCAGTCGTCAACCAACCAGCGAACGGGAGAATCCGAAAGTCCGCTTGCCGCCGCATTCTCCTTTGCCCAAAGGGTCATGCCCTTTGAAGCGTCAACATGCGTAACGCTCGCCCCCGCATTGAGAGCCGCAACGGTTGCGCCGCCCGTGTAAGCGAAAAGATTCAGCACCTTAACGGGTCTGCCGGCTTTTCTGATTATATCTGCGGTCATTTTCCAATTGACCGCCTGCTCGGGGAAAAGCCCCGTATGCTTAAAGCCCATTGTTTTGATATTGAATTTAAGCTCCTCAAATCCGACCTGCCAGACATCGGGCATCTTTTTGCAGATTCTCCAGCTTCCGCCGCCCGTGTTGGAGCGGTTATATATGGCATGGGGAGTGAACCAAAGCGGATTTTCCTTGGGCGTTTTCCATATGACCTGAGGGTCGGGGCGCACAAGGATAATATCACGCCAGCGTTCGAGCCTCTCGCCGTCGGAGCAGTCAATCAGCTCATAATCTTTCCAGCCGTCTGCCGTTCTCATTTTTCTACCTCACAATCATACATCAAGTCTCTGCTGACCCGGCATGGCAATGCCGAGATGCGCATAGCCTGCGGGCGTTACCGTTCTGCCCCTCGGCGTGCGGCTGAGAAAACCTATCTGCATAAGATAAGGCTCATAGACATCCTCAATGGTCACCGCTTCTTCGCCGATTGCCGCCGCAATCGTTTCAAGACCCACGGGGCCGCCGTTATAGTTTCTTATCATAGTTTTAAGTATTAGTCTGTCAATTGAATCAAGACCGAGCTCGTCAATCTCCATTCTGTCGAGCGCAAGGGAAGAAGTCTTTTTGTTGATTGCTCCGTCAGCCATAACCTGAGCAAAATCTCTTGAACGCTTGAGCAGTCTGTTTGCAATTCTCGGCGTTCCCCTTGAACGGGAGGCAATTTCCATTGCGCCGTCCTGCTCGATATCGATGCCGAGGATTCCTGCGCTTCGGTTGACTATCTCCGCAAGCTGAGCGGGAGTGTAAAGCTCAAGACGGAGAATAACTCCGAAACGATCACGCAGAGGTGCGCTGAGCTGACCAGCTCTTGTGGTTGCTCCGACAAGGGTGAAGCGGTGCAGATCAAGCCTTATCGAGCGTGCCGACGGGCCTTTGCCGATGATAATATCAAGCACATTATCCTCCATTGCGGGGTAAAGCACTTCTTCAACCGCTCTCGAAAGGCGGTGGATTTCATCGATAAAAAGAACATCGCCGTCGTTGAGATTTGTAAGCAATGCCGCAAGGTCGCCCGGCTTTTCGATTGCAGGGCCGCTTGTAACTCTGAAATTAACGCCCATTTCGTTTGCGATTATGCCCGCAAGCGTGGTTTTGCCGAGACCCGGAGGGCCGTAGAGCAGAACATGGTCGAGCGGCTCGCCTCTCTGACGGGCGGCTTCAATATAAACGGAAAGATTTTCTTTAACCTTATCCTGCCCGATATATTCGCCTATCGTTTTCGGGCGGAGAGAAAGCTCTATGTCATTATCTTCCGCAGAGGAAAATTCGGGAGCTACAATTCTGTTTTCAAAATCAAAATCCATGTTCTTCCTCCTGCGTTATATGTTCCTTGCAAGCGTTTTAAGCGCCTGCTTTATCATTTCTTCGGTTGAAAGGTTGCCGTCCAGCTTTCCGACGGCTATGCTCGCCTCGGAGCGGCTGTAGCCGAGCATGACAAGGGCGTTAACCGCATCCTCGCCCGCATAGCTGACAGATGCTTTCTGCGCCGCCGCAATGTTGCCCATTGCCGCCGAGCCTGAAGCAAAAGCATTGAGCTTGCCTTTAAGCTCCAGAACGATTCTCTGCGCAAGCTTCGGACCGACTCCCGGAGCGGCTGTTATCGCCTTGACATCTCCTCCGGCAACGCTCACCGCAAGCATATCGGGAGTGAGCTGAGAAAGGATTGCAAGCCCCGCTTTCGGGCCGACGCCCGTAACGCCCGTGAGCATTTTGAAGCAGTCAAGCTCGTTTTTATCGGCAAAGCCGAAAAGGTCAAGCGCATCCTCTCTGACATTCAAATGAGTGAAAAGCGTTTGCTTTTCGCCGATATCGGCGCATTGTCTGAGGGTATTATGAGTTGTGAGCAGACGGAAAGCAACGCCGCCGCAGTCAAGCGCAACGCTGTTTTCATCGGTGAACACAACAGTACCGGTAAGGCTGTAAAACATAAAATGCTCCTTTGTTTATTATTCAGCGACGGGTTCGGATTTTTACAGTTACCCTAACCGTCCGATAAGCGAACCTGCGCTGTGGCAATGGCAGATAGCCATTGCAAGGGCGTCGGCGGCGTCGTCGGGCTTCGGGATTTTCTCAAGGCCGAGCATGATACGGGTCATTTCCTGAACCTGTTTCTTTTCGGCTCTGCCGTAGCCGACAACGCTCTGCTTGACCTGAAGCGGAGTGTATTCAAAAATCGGAACTCCCGCTTTCTGAGCGGCAAGCACAAGAGCGCCCCTTGCCTGAGCAACATCGATTGCGGTTTTCTGATTGGTGTTGAAAAACAGCTTTTCAATCGCCATCGCTTCGGGCTTGTAGCGGCTCATAAGCTCCGCCGCACCGTCATATATTTTTTCTATTCTTTCATTAAACGGAGTGTGCGCTTCGGTCGTTATCGCTCCGTAAGTAATCAGCCTGAAGCGGTTGTTCTGATATTCAACAACGCCGCAGCCGACTATGGCATAGCCGGGGTCAATTCCCAAAACAATCATTTTTTGTTTGACTCTCTTTCACGGATTACCATTCTCGTCGGCGTTCCCTCAAGACCGAACACCTCTCTTATCTGATTGTCAAGATAACGCTGATAGCTGTAGTGGAACAGCTCTGCGTTGTTGACAAAGCAGACGAATGTCGGCGGTCTTGTTGAAGCCTGGGTCATGTAGTAAATTTTCAGCCTCTTGCCCTTATCGGTCGGCGGCTGAACCCTCGCCGTTGCGTCGGCAAGAACATCGTTGAGCTTGCCCGTTGAAATTCTCATTGCGTTCTGAGAATCAACGAATTTTATCAGTTCAAAAAGGCGGTCAAGCCTTATTTTTTCTTTTGCCGAAATGAAAATTATCGGCGCATAGCTCATAAACGAAAAATCCTTCATCAGCTTTTTACGCATTGAATCCATGGTTTTGCCGTCCTTTTCGACCGCATCCCATTTGTTGACTGCGATAATACAGCCCTTGCCCATTTCGTGAGCAATGCCCGCAACCTTTGAATCCTGCTCGGTGAAGCCCTCGGTTGCGTCAATCATAATAACGCAGACCTGCGCCCTTTCAACCGCCATTTTGGCTCTGATAACCGAATATTTTTCGATTTGGTCATAAACTCTGCTCTTGCGGCGCAGACCCGCAGTATCAATAAACACAAACTTTCCGAAGCTGTTTTCAACAACGGAATCCGTTGCGTCTCTTGTCGTTCCCGCAATATCGGAAACTATCATTCTGTCCTCGCCGAGAATTGCGTTAACAAGAGAGGATTTTCCGACATTTGGCTTGCCGATAACGGCAACCTTGATTGCATCGTCCTCATCCTCGGTTTCTTCGGCTCCGGGGAGATATTTCAGAACCTCGTCAAGAAGGTCACCCGTTCCGTGGCCGTGAACGGATGAAACGGGAATGGGGTCGCCGAGACCGAGATTATAAAATTCATAAAAATCCGCAGGGAGCTCGCCCACTCCGTCGCACTTGTTAACGCAGAGAATAACGGGTTTTCCGCTCTTTTGAAGCATTGCCGCAACCTCCATATCGGTTGCCACAACGCCCGAACGGATATCCGTCACAAGAATAATAACCTCTGCGCTGTCAATAGCAAGCTGAGCCTGCCGCCTCATTTGTTTGAGAATAATATCATCGGAATTCGGCTCGATACCGCCCGTATCAATGAGCAGGAAATGCCTGCCGAGCCACTCGCAGTCGCCGTAAATTCTGTCTCTCGTAACGCCGGGGGTGTCATCAACTATTGACAGCCTTGCGCCCACGAGCTTATTGAAAAGCGTTGATTTGCCGACATTCGGTCTGCCGACAATCGCCACAACATTGCCTGCCATTCAAAAGCCACCTCTTTCTCCTAAAAACGCACTCAGCAGTTCATCGCCGCCGCTTCCGTTCTGAGTTATTTTTATTCCTAATTCTTCGGATAAACCGTCAACCGTCATATCGTCAAGGAACATATCGCCCTCGTTTCTCAGACAGTTCGGCGGGATTATAAGCTCCTCGCCAAGATCCATGCCGCTGACCGCCGAGAAGATATCCTCGCCGCACAGCAGACCCGAAACGGTTATCATTTTGCCGAGCAGTTTATTCTTGACCGCAACGACATTCACAGCCAAGCCCTCGATTTTTTTCTCCGCCTTTTCCGAAAGCTCTGAAATCAGCGGATAAGCCGCCTCGCCCGTTACAGCGGTAACCTTTCGGTCAAGCTTTTTAACCGTGCAATCCTCCAAAGCCCGCTCAAATTCCGCTTTGAGCAAAGCCCACATGCCAACTCCGTTTTCAAGCTGCGGAAAATCGTTGTAGTATTCTTCGGGCGGCATCGGTCTTTTTGCTTTAAGATAAAATTCATCTGCCGCATATGCAATTATTTCGCCGTTTTCGGCTTCAAACCTGCGATTAAAATTATCGATAATATCAATAACCTCGCCTGCCGTTTGTTCGTTATAAGGTTCAAGCTGAGAAAGCCCCTGCCTGTGATCCGTCAGACCGACCGGAACGGCGGCAATGCTTTTAACGGCGGGATACAGCTTTGAAAGCTCATTGAGACTGTATTCAAGCTCGGCTCCGTCATTTATACCGGGGCAAAGCACAAGCTGAGTGTTGACGGCAATGCCCGCCTCGGCAAAGCGGCGCAGATATTTCAGCGATTCGCCCGCTTTTGGATTCGCCATCATTTTAACCCTCAGCTCGGGGTTCATGGTGTGAACCGAGATATTGACGGGGCTGATGTGCATTTTGATTATGCGCTCCGCCTCGGCGTCGGTGAGATTTGTGAGGGTTATATAGTTGCCGAAAAGGAATGAAAGCCTTGAATCGTCGTCTTTGAAATAAAGACTTTTGCGAAGCCCTTTCGGGAGCTGGTCGATAAAGCAGAAAACGCATTTATTTTTGCAGCTTCTCTGCTTGTCCATGAGATAGGTTTCAAACTCAAGCCCGATATCGTCAAACTCGTCTTTTTTTATCTGCATAAGCCTGAGCTTGCCCTCGGCGGTTCTCAGCAAGAGCCTGAGCCGCCTGTCGTTGATATAAAAACGGTAATCAAGAACATCGTTAATCTCGTTCCCGTTGATTTTCAACAGCATGTCTCCGGGTCGGATTCCCTTGCTTTCCGCAATGCTTCCTTTTTCAATTCCGCTGACCGTAACCGCCATATTTTTCACCTGCCGATACTACCCTATTTTAACTTTCTTTATAGTATAGCATACTTTAATCAAAATTAATAGTAAAATATTTGTAAATAATCAAA